>CAZFPV010000113.1:0-6536 GCA_964521155.1 uncultured Desulfobulbus sp.
TTGTCCGCCATGTGGTGTTCGTATCCACGCCTCATCGTGGCAGCTTTCTCGCCAAGAACTGGGTCAGCAACCTGCTGCAGCGGGTCATCTCCCTCCCGTTCAAGATATTGAGCCCGATCCAGGAGATCTTCGAACGCGACCCGAGCGCCCTCAAGGTGGCCGGCATGAAGGACGCTGTCCCCCGCAGCACCGACAACATGAATCCCGGCAGCCCGTTCGTCAAAGCCTTCTCCTCCATCCCGCTTGCACCCACGGTCCAGGCCCATTCGATCATTGCGGTGGATAACCCCGACGATCCTAAGGAGGAGTGGGACGACGGCGTGGTGACCTACCAGAGCGCCCATATCGAGGGGGTTGCGTCGGAACTGATCGTCCATTCCGGTCATTCCGCCCAGGACAACCCGGAGGCGATCGAGGAGATCCGCCGGATTTTGATCGAAAATCTCAAGGACAACTAGACAAGGACACCCAGGAGGCTGCCATGCTCATTGAACTTCTTCGTGCCCGCCGGAGCATCCGGCGTTTCACCGACCAGCCGGTCGCAGGCGAACAGATCGACCTGCTCATCGAGTCAGGGTTGCGCGCGTTTTCCTCGAAGGGCAACAACCCCTGGGAGTTTATCGTGGTCACCGACCGGGAACTGATCAGGCAACTGGCCGCGGCCAAGACGCACGGCTCGAGCTTTCTTGCCGGCGCGCCGCTGGCCATCGTGGTCTGCGCCGACCCTGCCCGGTCGGACGTATGGGTGGAAGACGCCTCGATCGCGGCGACCTTCCTCCATCTTGCGGCCGTTGATCTCGGCCTGGGCAGCTGCTGGGTGCAGATCCGCCTGCGCGGGCACGACGAGCAGACCAGCGCCCAGGAATACGTGGCCGGCCTGCTTGGCCTGCCGGAACAGATGATGGTGGAGGCGATCATCGGCATCGGCCACCCGGTGGAGCAGAAGAGCGGCCACCCAGCCTCGTCGCTGCCGTACAGTCAGGTAAGCTATCAGCGTTACGGCCAGCGCGGTTGAGGCCGCATCGGCCGCCGGACCGACCGGCGCGGACGCACCCCCCTGCCAACAAAAAAGGCTCCCCTGTGGGAGCCTTTTTCTTGTTCAAGCAACACGATCAGCCCGTCAGTGGACGCTCTCCATCCGTTCGGCCCGCAGATGGTAACCCCACCCGGCCTTGTAGGCATCGAAGAGGCTGAGCGCCAGCCCCTGCAGATGCGGGGTCAGGCAATACTCACGGATGAAGAGTTCGGCCTCCACCCCGCCGATGGCGATGGCCGCCTTGAGGGCCTCCTCCGCCTCGGCGTTTCGGTGCAGCGCCCGGAGCACCAGGCTGCGGGCGACATGGGTCGACGCATGCCCGGGGTTGAAGCAGAGGGCCGCGTCAAAATCCTCCAGCGCCCGGCCCAGTTCCTCGTTGTTGAACAGGGCCATACCGCGGAGGAACAAGATTTTCTCATTCCTCGGGTCATGCGCAAGCGCATGCCCGTAGGACTCGATGGCCGGGCTGAAGTTGAAGTTCTTGAAATGGGCCAAGCCCAGCGGCAGGTGGGCCTTGGCCGGATCCATGCCCGATGCGAGCGCATTGTTGAAGCTCGCAATGCTCAGACCATACTCGCCGCGCAGAAAGTGTCGCTGCCCGGAGAGGAATGCGTTGTTCGTCTTCATGGTGTCACCTCTATGTGTCGGAAAAAATGGGGAAAGGTACCTGGCCAGCTCGGCTGGCCAGGATGATCCCATGCTTAGTACCTAAGCATTGTTCCGGAAAAAAGCAAATAGAGGGGAGGAGGATGGGAAGCGCGCGTCGCCCGGTTGGCCCAAGGCAGGTGCAGGGTGCGAACTCAGAGTCCGTACTTGGCGCTGTACCCGCGCGGGGTGATCATTCGGTCCCGCCAGACAAAGGTCTGGGAATTGCCGACGATCACCGTGGTCTGCATGCCGATCTCCTCGTCGAGCATGGCCGCGAGCGTGGTCAGGCGCATGCTCTCCTGGTCGCGGCCAGCGGCGCTGACGATGCCCACCGGGGTCGCGGGGGAGCGGTGCGTCAGTAAGATCTCACGGGCACGGACGATCTGGTCGGTGCGCTTCTTGGACTTGGGGTTGTAGATCACCACCACGAAGTCCGCCGGGGCCACGGCCTCGAGTCGGCGCTCGATCACCTCCCAGGGGGTCATCAGGTCAGACAGGCTGATGGCGGCGAAATCGTGCATCAGCGGTGCGCCGAGCACGGCGGCGCAGGCGTTGAGGGCGGCGATGCCGGGGATGATCTCGATGCTCGCCGTGGCCTCCATGGCCTGGGCCAACTCGAAGACCAGCCCGGCCATGGCGTAAATGCCGGGGTCGCCACCGCAGACAAGAGCCACCCGGCGGCCGGACTCGGCGAGTTCCAGGGCCTTGCGGCAGCGGTCGATCTCCTGCATCATCGAGGAGCTGATGACCTCGCTTGCCGGGTTGAGGCAGTCGCGCACCAGGTCCAGATAGGTGCGGTAGCCAACCACAATTTCCGCTTGCTCCAGGGCCTGCCGCGCCCGCGGCGCCATCAGGTCGGCCGCGCCCGGGCCGGTGCCCACCACGGCAAGAACGCCGCTTTCTCCCTGCTGTCCTGCTGCCATTGTGTATCCTTGTAGAGTGTTTTCAGAAAACTGGTTGAGAGGAGCCGCCCCTTTTCCTGGGGCTGGGGCACCGTATCATTCGTGTTCGTTGGTGTCTTTCCGCTCGGTCTCTGCCTCGGGCCGGTCGTTGGTCGCGTCTTTGGCTTCGTCCGCTGCAAAACAGTAGCCGGAAGAGCTGTCCATGCCGGTGTGGCCGTGCCAGCGCTCGTCAGCCCAATCCATTTCATGAATGTTGTTCATCCACCCTTCCTCCACCTGCGATATGTTGACGAAACTGCCCCGCACCCAGCGGGTCGGCCATTTCGGCCACGGCCACGGTCACGTCCGGCCATTTTTCTTTCGGGACCAGCAGGATGCTGCCCGGCCCGGCTGCGAGCAGGGCCGCTGGCTCGGCCACACCCTTGGCCCCGGTGGCCTTGAGCACCGCCGCCGAAGTGCCGACCCCCTCGACCTGGTTGAGCTGCTCGCTGCCATAAAACTCGATGGCCAGTTTCTGCCGATGGGCAAATTCCAGCAACCCGGCCTCATCCCGTTTCACCTCGATGGAGGCCAGGCGGGCGATGCAGCGCAGGTCCAGGCGATGGTGCTGGCAGGTCTCGACCACGGCCCGGGCGATGGCCGCCTCGGGCGTGCCCCGGTTGCAGCCGATGCCCAGAACCAGCGATCGGGGCAGCAGGAGGGCGCCGCGATCTCCAGGCTCGGCGCTGCGGTCGATGATCAAGTCCGCCACCTTGCGGTCGGCTGCCGGTTGCAGATCCGGCGGCAGTTCCGGCAGGGGAAAACGGCTCCAAACGGTGAGCGCTCCCCGATCGACCAGCCGACCCATGGCCCGGGTGAAGGCCATGGTGTCAGCCGCGATCAGTCCCAGGTCGCGGCACCAGAGGTCGAGCGCGGTGCGGCCGAGCACGTCGGAGGCGGTGGTCAGCACCGGCTGGCCGCCGGTCAGGGCCGCCACCCGCCGGGCCAGGTCGTTGGCCCCGCCGAGGTGGCCGGAAAGCAGCGAGATGGCGAATCGGCCCAGCTCGTCGCAGACCACCACCGCCGGGTCCCGGTATTTATCGCGCAGCAGCGGCGCCGCGGTCCGGACCACGATGCCCGTGGCCATGATGCAGACAATGGCCCGGTACTCGTCCCAGACCGCTGCCATAATCTCGGCCAGCCGCCCCCGGCAGGCGAAGAAATCACCTTCCAGGGCTTCGGCCAACTGCCGGCCCAGCTGGCCGCCGCCCCGGCTCAGGGCGAGCACGGCGCAGCGGGCGCAAGCCCTGGCATTATCGGTATTCGTGTGTGAATCCGGCGTCATAGAGCTTGGAAACAATCCGACTGTCTTCGCCCAGCGCCGGGCCGACCACGATCATCGCCGTCTTCCTGATCCCCGAGTCCCGTACCTGGGCGGCAATATCGGCCAGCGTGCCGCGCACGATGCGTTCGTCCGGCCAGCTGGCCCGCTCGACCACGGCCACCGGCGTCTCGGTCGGATAGCCGCCGGCCGCCAGGTCTTCGACCACCCGTTCGATCATGGCCACGCTGAGAAAGATGCACATGCTGGCTTGGGCGGCGGCAAGGTGGCGCAGTGATTCCCGCTCCGGCACCGGCGTTCGCCCGGCCTGGCGGGTGAGGATCACGGTCTGGGTGACCTCGGGCACGGTCAGCTCGCAGCGCAGGGCGGCGGCGGCGGCAAAGGCCGAACTGACTCCTGGAACCACCTCGTAGGCGATCCCTTCCCGGTCGAGCCACTGCATCTGCTCGCGAATCGCTCCATAGAGCGCCGGGTCGCCGGTATGCAGCCGCACCACCCGACGTCCGGTCCGGTGCCCCTCGACTAGGAGCCCCATGATGGCCGCAAGATCCAGGCTCGCGCTGTCGTGACACTCGGCCCGGATGCCGTCGAGCAGGGCGGCGTTGACCAGGCTGCCGGCATAAACGACCAAGTCGGCCGCGTCGAGCAGGCGGCGGCCCTTGCAGGTGATCAGCTCCGGGTCGCCCGGACCTGCGCCGACAAAGACCACCGGGTGGCGTTCGGCCGTGGTTTGCGTTGCTGAGGCTTCCATCTCACACCTGAACCTGTTTTTTACGGATGACCATGGTGGAAAAATAATGCAGCTGCTTGCCCCTGGCCTCGCGGATATCGGTGTAGACGCGCTCGCCGGGCAGGCCGGAGCGCTCGGTCAGCACCGCGAACCGGGTCAGGCCGAGTTCGTCGAGCAGATCGATGAGGGCGTCCAGCCGCCGGTGCACCTTCATCAGCACCACCGCATCCAGGGTGGCGAGGATATGCCGCAGCCGGTCGTCCTCGAAGGCGGCCGGGACCACGGCGAGGACGTCGTCGCCCAGGGCCAGCGGGCTCGCCTGGGAGGCGGCGCAGGCGGCCATGGCGGTAATGCCCGGGACCACCGTCACCCCCGCCTCCGGCCGCCGTTCCAGGATCATGGGCAGGAGGTAGAAGGCGGTCGAGTAGAGGGTGGCGTCACCCAGGGTGGGAAAGGCCACGTCCTTGCCTCGGTCGAGGTGGCTGATCACTTCGTCAGCGGCCCGGCCCCAGGCCTCGAGCAACTGGCGGTCGGTCTCCTGGCCGAGGAAGACCTTCTTCATTGGGAAGCAGAGCTCAAGCACGGTGCGGCCCTCGGTCGCCACCATCTGGCCGGCGATGGCAAGCGCGCTGCTGCTGCTGGTCTCCCTGGCCTTGGGCACGGCCCAGACCCTGGTTTCGCGCAGGATGCGCACCGCCTTGTAGGTCATCAGTTCCGGGTCGCCGGGACCAACGCCAACCAGATACAGATGGCCAGTGGGCGCGGATGCGGTGGGATTGCTCATAGCTCGCCTGTGATGAGGGTTATGGGGTTGAAGATCCGTTCCTCGCCCACGGAATGGGCACGCCGGGTCACGGCGATGGTGCTGCTGGTGGTGCGCAGGCCGAGTTCGCCAAGCCGCCTGATGGTCGTGGTCTCGGTTTCGGGCAGGACGGCGTTGACCACGATCCGGCCGCCGGGTGTCAGCCTGGCCGCGACTGCGTCGAGGATCGCTTCCAGCCGCCGGCCGCTGCCGCCGATGAAGACCCGATCCGGGTCGGGCAGACCAGCCAGGGCCTCGGGGGCCTCGCCCGCGATCAGGCGGATGGTGTAGGCGCCGAAGCGGCGGATATTGGCGCGGATGTTGGCCTGCCCCTCCGGGTGCTTCTCCACGGTGCGGATGCGCAGGCCCGGGCAGAGCCTGGCCGCCTCTAGGCTGACACTGCCCGAACCGCCGCCGATGTCCCAGAGGACGCCTGCGGCGGGCAGCCGCAGCCGGTGCAGGGTGGCGGCGCGGACTTCGTCCTTGGTGATCAGGCCGCGCGAGTGAACGATCTCGTCCTCGGTGAGGCCGAAGCAAAATGGCCGCAGGGCTGCCGGCTGCTCCACCAGCATCAGGTTGAGCGGGGCGAAGCTTCGGCCAGCCGTCTCGGCGAGACTGCCCGCAAACAGCCGTTCATCGGCCAGGCCCAGGTTTTCCGCCACCCGGATGCGGATGGCCTGGATGCGCTCGGGGTCCTCGAACTCGCCCAGGGTGGCGAGCAAGGCCGCGGCCACCGAATCCGGGCTATTGCCGCCGCCGGTGAGGAGCAGCACCCGGTCGTGGCGCAGCACCCGGCCAGCGATGTCCGGTTCAGTGCGGCCGTGGAGGCTGACCAGGGCAAGGTCGTCCCAGGGCAGGCGGAAGCGGGCGCAGGCCAACTGCACCGAGGAGACCGCCGGATGTACGTTGATCCGTTCCAGGCCGAACCGTTCGATCAGGCTTCGGCCGATGCCGAAGAAGAGCGGGTCGCCGCTGGCGAGCACGGCCACATTGCCGTCAGCCAGCGCGTCTTCGACCTGGTCGAGCATGCTGGCAAGGGGGGTGATCTCGATCAGCCGGGCACAGAGGCCCTCGACCAGCTGCCGGTGGCGCCGGGA
>CAZFPV010000114.1:0-6523 GCA_964521155.1 uncultured Desulfobulbus sp.
TCTCGCCCACGGCCACGGCCTTCGGGTCAATCTCACCACCAACGGCGCCCTGCTCGACCGCCACGGCCAGGCCTTGCTGCAGGCGCCGGCGCTGCGCCAGATTGCCATCTCCCTGCACAGCCTCTCGCAACTGGAGGCACAGGCGGCCGAAACCACCCTGGAGACCATGCTGCATTTTTCATGTAAGGCAGGGGCAACCGGACGGTTGTGGGTCAGCCTGCGTCTGTGGAACCTGGTTGAAGGCATGGACGGGGAGATCAGGGCATGGAACGATCGTCTCCTCGCGCGGCTCGGCGAGGTGTTTTCCCTTCCCGACCTTCATGCCGCGGACCTGATCGCCTGCCGGGGCATCGCGCTTGCACCGCGCATCTTTCTCAACCCCGAGCGCCAGTTCGCCTGGCCTGACCCGCTGGCCCCTGAAATGGGGCGACGAGGCCATTGTCACGGTCTGCGCGATCATCTGGCCATCCTTGTGGACGGCACAGTGGTTCCCTGCTGCCTGGATGGCGATGGCGTGCTGGCCCTGGGGAATCTTCTCCGGCAACCCTTGGCGAATATTCTGGCCGGAGCGCGCGCCGCCAGGATGATCGAGGGCTTCGCCAACCAGCGCCTGGTCGAGCCGCTCTGCCGACGCTGTTCCTATCGGCTTCGTTTTTCTGCCCCGCGCTGAATGGTCCTGGCTCGAGCTTCAAGGCAGGGCAATCTTGCCTTGCTGTTTTCCAGATGAGTGTCGAGCGGCTGCCAACAACAAGGCCCCAGAGGATTTTCCTCCGGGGCCTTGCTGGGTATGGGGCACAGATTGTCTGGATCAGCCGGTAAGGCCCGTGCGCGCAAACGCAGGCGCCAATTTTTGCCGCATCACATCCTGCGGAAGAGTTCCAGCACCCGCTCTTTGGTCATGATCTGCCGCCAGTCCTTGCCAAAACAATTCTCCCACAGGGGGACCAGGCCCAGGGCCACGTTCGCCATGGTGTCCAGCGCCTTGTCGTCAAGTCCCTTGGTCAGGTTGCGCGGCAGGTGGATGTCGTGCTTCTCCATCATCCGGCGGAACTCGCATACCCCTTGCGGGTAGATCTCCTCGAGATAATCGAAGGTGATGCAGCAGCCGATGCCGTGGTGGGTGCCGAGAACAAAGGAGAGTCCGTAGGAAAGGGCGTGGCAGGCGCCGACCTGGGAATAGGCGATGCTCATGCCGCCGAAATAGGAGGCCATCATCAGCTTGTCGTCCTTGTCCGGGTGATCGTCAAGGAAGACCTGGCGGCAGAGCTCGATGGATTTTTCACCGTAGGCCCGGCTGAACTCGTTGAGGAAGGTGCCCTGGAGCGATTCGACGTCGTGGATGTAGCAGTCCATGCCGGTATAGAACCACTGGTCCCTGGGCACGCCGGCGAGCAGTTCCGGGTCGAGCAGGATCTGGTCGTAGAGGGTGTAGTCCGAGTTGATCCCCAGTTTTTTCTCCGGGCCGGTGAGCACGGTGGTGCGCGAGATCTCGGCGCCGGTGCCTGCCAGGGTGGGCACGGCCACATGGTAGACTGCCGGATTTTTGATGAGATCCCAGCCCTGGTAGTCGGCGGCCGAGCCTGGGTTGTTGAGCAGCAGGGAGATGGCCTTGGCGATGTCCATGGCCGAGCCGCCGCCGATGCCTATCACCCCTGCCGGGGTGCTCGAACTGAAGGCCTTGACCCGGGCAACCAGCTGGTCGATATAGCCGGTCTTGGGCTCGTCATCGACGTTGACCGGCAGCAGCAGGTCGCCGGTCTCCATGGGCAGCCGCCCTTCCAGCGCCTTGCCGGCAAAGACGTCGTCGAGAACAAAGACCATGGGCGAAGAGGGCTCGAGGCGTTTTGCCTGGAGGATATCCCCCAGCTGATTGAAGGAACCGCGGCCGAAGATAATGTTGGGGACTATTTTGAAATTTCTGTACATTGGATAGGGTACCTGGAAAGAGGGCGCCGCGCATGGGCGTGGGCATGGCGTTGCTGTGGGGAACAGGGAAAAGAACCGGATTCCCGACTGGTTACGATGACAGGCCTGTGTACCAGATACGGGCCGAAATCTCAACCATGATCTGGCGCGCGGCCGGTGCGGGAGTTCCCGGCCGTCAGCGCGACGTTCAGCCGATCTTTGCCAGGTCGATCCAGGCCCTGGTTCCCAGGGAGGTGCAGGAGAGGCCGGCTATCTTGGCGGCCTCTTCCAGGCTGGTGAGGAAATCTTCCTGCAGGAGAAAGTGGCAGAAGGCGCCGTGGAAGACGTCGCCGGCGCCCATGGTGTCGAGCGCATCGACATCGAGCACCGGCAGCTCGATGTTCTTGCCCTGATGGTGGGCAATGATCGGATCATCGTCCCGGGTGATGGCGATGTGTTCGATGCCTGCCTCGCGCAGGGAGGCTATGACGCCTTGCTTGTCCGTGCATCCGGGCGGGTGAAAGTTGTCGGAGCAGATGGCGTACTCGATCAGCGGCAGCAGTTGGTCCAGCCCCTCCTTCCAACTGCCGCCGTCCAGGACCACGGGGATGCCCTGTGATCGTGCCAGAGTGGCCAGTTGCACGGCCTGGGGCAGGTAGTGACCGTCCAGCAGGAGGATTTGCGCGCCCTCCAGGATCGAAGGTCGAATGGCCTCGCTTCTGAGCTTGCGCCGCTCGGTGTGGGCATAGACCACGCAGCGTTCGCCGGTGGAGAGATCCACCATGATCGAGGCCAGAATCGGCGGCCGCCTGGGTTTGTCGGCGCAATCGATGAGTTGGACGTTGTAGTCGGCAAGGTCACTTTTCGGCAACTGGGTCAGCGGATGGCTGCCCAGGCCGGTGACCAGCGTCGCCCCGTTGCCGAAGGCGGCAAAGGCGACGGCGGCATTGGTGGCCGGACCGCCGGCAAACGACAGTTGCCGCTCGGCTCTCAACTTTTCGTTGTTGCGGGGGTGTCGGGTGACATAATAGATTATGTCCGTGGTCGCCAGTCCGAGAAAGACGCCGGTATGCATGGTCTGTGGTAATTGCTGAGGGGTTGGTGAGCGTATTCGTTTGATTCAAGGTACCAGAAGACATGGGAAAATCCAGGTATTCCTTTTGAAAAAAAGGGTAGCCGGCGCTGTCCTTGGATGCGCGCCGCGTCTGGGAAAGCCTGCAGGCAGAGGCCGCGTCGCCGTAAACGAGAACCCGAACAAGCAATGGAGGTCGAACATGGTCCTGACTGCATCGACAATGCTGGCCCTGGGGGCGCAGGCCCCGCCTTTTTCCCTGCCCGATGCCCACGGCACGGTGGTCGCGCTGGACGATTTTCGCGAGGCTGCCGGTCTGCTGGTGGTTTTTCTGTGCAACCACTGCCCCTATGTCAAGCACATCCGGCACGAGCTGGCGGCCATCGGCAGGGAGTACCCGGCCAGGGGCATTTCCATGGTCGGCATCAACAGCAACGACGGCGAGGCCTACCCGGACGACGGCTTGGACCGCATGGCCGAAGAGGCACGGGCGGCCGGTTACACCTTTCCCTACCTCCACGACGCTGACCAGGCTGTGGCCAAAGCCTATCGCGCGGCGTGCACCCCTGATTTTTTCCTCTTTGATCGCGACCGCCGCCTGGTGTATCGTGGCCAGCTCGACGACGCCCGGCCGGGCAAGGCCACGCCGGTCACCGGCTGCGACCTCCGCCTGGCGCTGGACGCGCTCCTGGCCGGACGTCCAATCAGCGAGGAGCAGCGGCCGAGCATGGGCTGCAACATCAAATGGAAACCAGGCACGGCGCCGGACTATTTCGCGGGTTCATGACCGGGGTGGCTCGCTCGCAAGCGATCGATCAAGGCCATCCGGAGAGGGACTCAAGCTCCTTGCTGCCGCGGAGTGGATACCGAAAGCAATCAATGTTCTATGGCTGCCGGCGGTGCAGCGGCCAACTTTAAGGCCATCGATACCCTGCCGAAACCTTTCGGCATTTTGTTTATTCTTCCGGAGCCTCTCCCCATGGATCTGCTCTTGCTGTTGCTGCTTGTGGTGCTGAACGGCCTCTTTGCCATGTCGGAAATCGCCGTGATCTCGTCACGGGACGCCCGTTTGCAAAAACTTGCCAATGAAGGCAGGCGCGGCGCCGGTTCAGCGCTGGCCCTGAAGAACAACCCCACCGGCTTTCTGTCCACCGTCCAGGTCGGCATCACCATGGTGGGGATCATGAGCGGCGCTATTGGCGAAAATGCGCTGGCCGAGCCCCTGACGGCCTGGCTGGGCACCTGGCCAATCGTCCAGCCGTATGCCCAGCCCATTGCCTTGGCTCTGGTGGTGATACTGCTGACCTATTTCTCCGTAGTGGTCGGTGAATTGGTCCCCAAGCATCTGGGATTGCTGGATCCAGAGAAAATAGCCCTGTTGGTCGCACGGCCGATGCGGACGCTGGCGCGGGCGGCACGACCCCTGGTGTGGTTTTTTTCAGCCTCGTCGAGCCTGCTGCTGCGTCTGACCGGCGCTGAAGGCAGGGAACAGACGTCCGTGACCAACGAAGAAATCAAACTGCTGATGGAAGAGGGGGCCGCGACCGGCGTCTTTCATGAAAGCGAGCGGGCCCTGGTGGCCAACGTGCTCCATCTTGACGAGCATCCCGTGGTGGCGATCATGACCCATCGTCAGGATATCCAGGTGCTAGACCTGAACAAACCTGAACCCGAGATTCGCGAATACCTGGCTGCCAGCCCCTTTTCCCGGGTCATCGCCTGCCGCGGCGGGTTGGAGCGGGTAGTGGGACTGTTGCGCACCGCGGACCTGTTGCGGGCCGCCCTGGCCTGTGAACCGCTGGGCATTGAGCAGCATCTTCGCAAACCCTTGTATATTCCAGAATTTGTCTCCATTACCCAGCTGTTGGAGAATCTCCGCAAGGAGCATCTGCAATGCGCCCTGGTCGTTGACGAATATGGCGACATCCAGGGCTTTGTCACCCTGACCGATGTGATGACCGCCATTGTCGGCGACCTGCCTTCTTCGGCGCTGTCCGCGGACCAGGATTGCATGCGGCGCGAAGACGGCTCATGGCTCATCGATGGCGGCGTATCCATCGACCGGGTCAGATCTCTGCTCGCGATCAATCAGGATTTTCCCGGAGAAAAGAGCAATACCTTTCACACCCTGGGCGGGCTGGTGATTCACATCCTGGGGCGCATCCCCAAGGAAACCGATCACTTCGAAGCGCTGGGGCACCGTTTTGAGGTGGTCGATATGGATAGAAACCGCATCGATAAAATCCTGGTCTCGCGCGTCGGCGCCGAATAGCACGGGCACAGGGTGTGGCCAGGCCAGAACCATATATCAGAGAGATGGTGATCATGCGCATCGGGATTCCAGGCAAGCTGCTTCTTTCGACGGTTCTGCTGCTGTTCCTGGCCCGGGTACCGCTTGCCGACGCGGCTCAGACCTCGCGCCATGACGTGGGCTACACCTGGAACAAGGATATCCACCGGGTGCTCGAGGCGCAGAAACAACTGGCCGATCTTCTGGATCTTGCGCCAGACACCCAGCTGCAGGTTGTAGGTCGTGGCCAGGAATACGGGGTTGTCCGGGCTCTGCAGGGAAGCCAGGCCCAGGCGAACAAGATGGTCGGACAGCAGGCGCAGCTGCTGCGAAAGGCCGGGTTCACACCGGCCACGGTCAAGAGCAACAGCTATCACCGTCTGTACCATATCCGTTACACCCAAGGGGCGAACCCACAAGCTCTGCACGGCGATCTGGCCCGCATCAAAGCCGTCCTCGGCAGCCGGGTGGGCGCTGATCTGCGTGTCGAACAAATCTATGCGCGCACCTTGGCGGTCATCCATCACAGCTGGGCGAGCCGGGCCGCGGCCCTCCGGCTGGCCGGGCAGCACGCGGCCCGGTTGAAGAGCATAAAAATTCCGGCGACGATCATTGCCGCTGCCAGCCGACCGGCTGTTGATCCGGCGGCAGCCTCCCCCGAGCCATCACGGCCTGCCGCCGGACAGATAAAGGCCCGAACCGCCACCGGCGTGGTTGATATTGAACAAACAGCAACTCCAAGGATCGCTGCGGCCGGCAAGCAGACGGGGACCCTGGGGGCGGGCAAGAAACCGCCGCCGGGCCGGGTCGCCTCCGGATCGACCGGCCTGAACCAACAGATGGAGGGGTTTCTTCAGGAACAGAAAGAGAAGGGACGGATTCGGCGGCAGGAACGGACAGCCTGGGTGGCCTATGATCTGACCAGGGACGTCTATCTGGTCAGCGTCAACGCCCAGCGCCCGTTTCAGGCGGCGAGCATGATCAAGCCCTTTGTCGCTCTGGCCTTCTTCCATCAGGTCGATGCGGGCAAACTGCGATACACCGCGGAGCATCGGCGCATGATGGAGGCCATGATCCAGCACAGCAGCAATTCGGCGACCAACTGGTTCATGCGCCAGGTCGGCGGACCGGGGCCATGCGAGTCCATCCTGAAGCGGTCGTACGGCCGGATCTTCCGGCAGGTCAGGATCAGGGAGTATATGCCCGGGGACGGCCGCACCTATGTCAACAGCGCTCCGCCGTCGGAGTATGTGCAC
>CAZFPV010000115.1:0-1794 GCA_964521155.1 uncultured Desulfobulbus sp.
ATCTTCTTTTCATCGTGTTCTCCTTGTTGTTGTTGCTCTTGTTTTCCGTCCGGTTGTCCGGTCCGGAACAGTCTCCTTTCAGGAAGCGGGCGCGGCGGAGGGGGATTCCGCGCGCCCACTCGTCGTTTTCGTTCCTTGAGCGGGGGAGTGCATGCCCGAGTCAGAGGAATTGAACTGATCTTCCATATCCAACTTGCATGCCAAAAATTGTGCAATTCAATTTAAAACGAAAAAACAGCATGTTTGCTATTTGATTCTTGTAAATTTGCACAATATCAGGTAGGTGTTGGCTCGTCTTCGCTGTTCTGCGACCCAATCCCGCAAGGAGATGCGGCCATGCGCTATTCCCATCCTCCCATGATCAATCCGGTTATCCGGGTCGAGAGTTCCATCTATGCCTGGAGCATCGGCAAATTTTTGGTGCTGTTCGGGTCCCTGGTGATGATTCTGGTCTTCGCCTTCTCTATCGTACTGACCTACAAAGTGGCCTCGTCCTACCTTAATCAGGCCTATTCACGGAACGCGCAGGTGCGGGCCTTGGCCCAGGCCCATGAAATCAGCCAGATGCTGGTGGCAGCGCGAAATGAGCTGGAGTACCTGTCGCGCAGACCCCTGACCGTGGAATGGATCCTCAGCCACTTCAAGGCCAAATCGGAGCAGGAACGGAACCGCTATCGGGAAGTGGCTTTTCAGGGGCAGACGGCTGAAAAGCAATTTATTATCGTCAATACGGGCGCCATTGTGGCGCAGGTGCCTCTGGACCAGGCCCTGGGGAGCAGGAACGGCATCTTTTCCAGCCGCGATCAGGTGGAAGGCAAACCACCGGAATATGTTCACATCGGCGACCCGGTGGAGATGGTCTATCCCTCCGTTGCCGGTCAGGGGGGCATGCGGGCCGTCTCCATGCATGTCCTCCGTCTGTCCATGCCCGTCTACTCCGAAGATAAGCAATACCAGGGGCAGTTGACCCTGTCGGTTGACCTGCCGCGGTTGCGCGACGTCATCTCGATGCACTCGTCGATCCAGTCGCCGCTCTTTCTCTTTCCGCAGGAGAGCGAACAGAAGAAAAGTTTCTTTTTCGACGCCTCCGGCTGGCTGCTGTTTCAGTCGGAGTCGCCGGAAGAGCCGGGAAAGGAGTTGTCTGTGGACATGCTCCGCATCGGTCTTGCTGGCGATGTGGGGCGCCCGGGATTCAACACAGCCTTTCGCCCGAGCTATGAGCATGACCTCTACTGGGCCATGGTTTCGGATGTGCAGGCCGGCAAGAGCGGCCAGTCCATGGTGTCGCGCCCATTCATGTCTCCTGCCGGCACCGATCGGACGCTCTATCTCAGCTACGTACCCGTCGTTTTTCAGGAAAGTGCGGATACGAAGCGAATTGTCGGCGGTATCGGCTGCATCGACACTAGCTTTGTCTTCATGTCCTCCACCTACCGCATCGCCGGCCTGCTCTCCCTTTGCTTCGGTCTGAGCGTAATCCTGATTTTTCTAGCCATGTTCTACATAAGCCGCCGCATCTGCAGACCGCTGAACCAACTCGCCGAGGCGGTCGAAGTCCGCGTCGCTGGCGACGACCCCACCCCGGTGAATCTGAGTCCCCTGTTTGCTGAGATCAACCAATTTAAAAAGTCGATCAACATCCTCCTTTTGCAACTGCAGATAGCGCGCAACGACACCCTCCTGCGCGAAGGCCTGGACGAGGACGACCGCATGCGCCAGGGCGTCAACCTGGAACGGGAGATCCGAAATGCGCCAAGCCTTGATCCGCAGTTGCTGGCCATGCCGCTCTACGGC
>CAZFPV010000115.1:1804-6494 GCA_964521155.1 uncultured Desulfobulbus sp.
AGGCGGCCAGGGTGCTGGCCGACGTGCTCATCATCGGCGAGACCGGGACCGGCAAGGAACTGACCGCCGAGGCCATCCACTCGGTCAGTCATCGCGCCAAGGGGCCCTTTCTCTCCATCAACTGCGGCGCCCTGGACGAAAATTTGCTCATGGACGCCTTGTTTGGCCATGTCAAGGGGGCCTTCACCGAGGCTCAGACCGACCGCCAAGGCGCCTTTGTCGCCGCCTCGGGCGGCACCCTGCATCTGGATGAGATCGGCAACGCCTCTCCCAAGGTGCAACAGGCGCTGCTGCGAGCCCTGTCCGTCCGGCGCATCCGGCCGCTCGGCTCAGATAAGGACCTGGCTTTCGACGCCCGGATCATCGCCGCCACCAACGTCGATCTGCTGCAACTGTCCCTGAAGGGAACCTTTCGCGAAGATCTGTATTATCGTCTCGCGGTCATCACTATCAACACCCCGCCATTGCGGCAGCGCAAGGAGGACCTGCCGGTGCTGATCAAGTACTTTCTCGACGAATACGCCGATCGGGCCGGCCGGGAAGCGGTCGGCATCAGTCGGGGGGCGCTGGAAAAACTGGTCAACCACAACTGGCCCGGCAACATCAGGGAACTGAAGAATTGCCTCACCCGCTCGCTGGCCTTTGCCGAGGGTGACCTGCTCCTGGCCGAACATATCCTCTTTGATGAGCGCGGCGTGGAGTCCGGGCTGCCGGTTCCGAAGATCCGGGAGTCGCTTCTTGGCATGCCCCCGTCGCCGATCGATGCAGAGGCGTCTATGGCTGTGCAGTCCGCCGGCAATGGCCTCGTCAGCGGGAACCCGGCGCAGGAGGAACTCAACCCCCGGCAGCGCAAGGCCTGGCCGGTCATTGCCCGCCAGGGCGGGATCAGTCGCAGCGAATATCAGGAGGCTGTGGGCGGGGCCATCTCGGTGCGCACCGCCCAGTACGACCTGCTTGATCTGGTAAATCGGGGGCTGTTGAAGAAGTCCGGCCGTGGTCCGGCATCACGCTATCAGATCACGCAGTCCTATGTGCTCTGAAATTGGCACGTTGCCTGGCTCGTTTTGGGAGGGAAGCAGTTTTAGGCAAGCAGACAGTCGCGCAACGTGAAGTTGCGCAATCAGGGATGAGGGGCGCAGTGGAGCCTGCCCGCTTGCGCCTTTGGGGTGGTATCAGCTGTAATAGACGCCTGGTGAACACTCCTTTCAGGGATTGCAACGGGACGAAGTGGGTTGAGAACTGTCAAACCGGAGAGTCAGCCGGCTAGGAATCCCTTCTGGCAGTCGTTTCGATCAAGGGTTGGCCGCCGCTGATGTAGCGATCCACCGGCGCGAACTCGTCGGTCAGGGGTGGCGGCAGGTGGTCCGGCAGCGGCAATGCATGGTTCAACATTGCCGCGATCGCCTCGTCAGCCGGGGGGTGTTCCACCTCCGCCGCAGTCGCCCCGGTCAGGGCCACCAGCATCAGGTTCTGCCACTGGCTTGTATCCTCGGGATTGTGAACGGCATAGGTCCGCACCTCGGGAAACACCGCCCGGAAGGTGGAGAACAAGGCTTTGTAGAACTGGCTTGCTCCCCCCTCCGGCGAGGCCAGGATATTCACCAGCACCACCCCGGAGGGTGTCAGCCGCTCGCGCAACTGCCGCACCGCCTCGATCGTCACCAGATGGAAGGGGATGGAGTAGTGGGAGTTGAAGGCGTCCAGCAGAATGACGTCGTAACGCCTGTCCGGCTGATTGAGGAAGGTGCGGCCATCGGCTTCGATAACCCGGAGCCGGGGGTGTTCCTCCAGACCAAAGTGGCTGCGGGCCAGGGCGGTGATCCCGGGATCAATCTCCACCACATCCACCCGCACCTCGGGGTAGCGGGCCAGGGCAAACTTGGGAAAGGAATACCCGCCGCCACCGATGACCAGCATGTCCCGCATCGCCGGTCGGAAATACTCAGCCAAGCGGTAGAATCGGGTGTACGGCAGGGCCAGTTCGGTGGGGTCGTCAAGGTACATGGCCGATTGTCTGCCATGCGGGCCGGTGACCATCTCACGGGTCAGCCGGGCGGCGTCTCCTTCCCGGCCGGTGTAGACCAGCACTCGGTTGTAGGGGGTGTCCCGGTCAAGGAAGCCCACCTGTTCGAGCCGTCGGTCCTGCTGATGCACCAGGAACAGGGCCAGGCCGAAGGCCAGCAGCGATACCGCCTTGATGGCCCGGGTCGAGGGGTCGATCATCCAGGCGGCCACGACCAGGGTCGCGGCGGTGATGAAGAGGATGGCGGTGCTGCCGACCCAGGCGATGAGGACAAAGCCGGCCAGGAAGGTGCCGGCGATGGAACCGATGGTCGAGATGGCGTAGAGGCTGCCCGCGGTCCGGCCGATCCGTGCCGGATCCTCCATCTGCAGCCGGACGGCGAAGGGCGCCACCATGCCGAGCAGCACCGCGGCCGGGGCGAACAGGGCCACGGTGGCCATGATGGCCACTAGGTGGAGACCGCCCAGCCCCTGCAGGAACTGCAGCACCCAGGTCTTGGACAGGCCGATGGCGGCCGTGGCCCAGGCGGCAAGGAGGACGATCCTGCCAAGCAATTGTATTCGGGGACGCCGGTCGGCGACTATCCCGCCCCACCAGGCGCCCAGGCTCAGACTGGCCAGGATGATGCCGATCAGGCTGGTCCAGACCACCAGGGAGGTGCCGAGAAAGGGGGCCAGGATGCGCGAGCCGGTCAGTTCGATGATCATCAGGGCGGCGCCGCAGAGAAACAGGCAGCAGTGGAGCATGGGGAAACCCGGTTGGTTGGTTTTGATTGGCTGGGGCGGGACTCGGAGCGCCGGTGCAACTGGCCCAAGGTCAGAGGTACCGGAGAGCGACCAAATCCGCCAGCGAAAACGCGATGTGGGCCGCACTTTGCCGCTGGCGCCACCGAACGAACCTGCCCTGTGTAATAATGGTGACGAAGGCGACCGCCTGCGGGTATTATCGCACTGCCTTTGCACAGAGGGGGGATGGCCATGCATGACCAGGCGATACGGATACTGGAGAAGCAACGGGAAGACCTCGTTGTCCGGGTGTTGCGCAAACACGAGGAAATGGAGGCCAGTCGCTCGTTCACCGAGCGGATCCTGGCCGGCATCTCCGAGCTTTTTCTGCTTCTGGATCACGACTTCACCATCATCCAGACCAACCGGGAATTCCTCCAGCGAACCGGATTCTCCCTGGACCCGGAGCGACAGTTGCGGCTCGACGACCTGGTCGACCCGGCCACGGCCGCTGCCATCCGGGCTGCCTTTGCCGACGGCGAGTTCGACGAGTTCGAGGCCCAGCTCAAGACCGGCGATGGTGCGCCCATGCCGGTGAAGATGCGCGGCTCCACCCACGTCAACCCCAACGGGCTGGTCCTGCACATGCTCATCTGTTCCGACTGCAGCGAGTTTTACGACCTGATGTCGCAGATGCAGGAGGGGCAGAAGCAGCTGATCCATTCCAGCCGGCTGGCCAGCCTGGGCGAGATGGCTGCCGGCGTCGGCCATGAACTGACCCAGCCGCTGAACGCCATCCTCCTCTTTGCCCGCAACTGCCTCAAGGCCCTGGATACGCCGGGCGATCACCGCGAACTCCTGCGTGAGAACCTGCAGATTATCATCGACCGGGTCAGCAAGGCCTCCTCGATCATCGGCACCATGCGCAGCTTTGGCCGCAAGGTCGAGGAGGAGCAGGCGCCGGTGGACCTCAACGCCATCATCCGCAAGATCCTCAACTTCCTCGAATCGCAGCTGCGCCTGAGCGAGATCAGCCTTGATCTGCGCCTGTCCGATCGCCCCTGCGTGGTCATCGGGGTCGAGGTCCGCCTGGAACAGGTCTTCCTCAATCTGGTGCAGAACGCCATCCAGGCCATGGGCCGGGTGGCTGAACCCCGGCTGACCATCACCAGCCGGGTCGCCGACCGGCTCAACCCCAAGACCATGGCCCAGGAACCCTATGTGGTGGTGGCCGTGGCCGACAACGGCGAGGGCATTGCCGAGGAGTTGCAGAAGAAAATTTTCGATCCCTTCTTCACCACCCGGGAGGTGGGGACCGGCACCGGCCTGGGGCTGTCCATCGTCGATCGCATCGTTCGCGGCTTTGCCGGTTATATCGAGGTGGAAAGCCAGGTGGGCCAGGGCGCCTGTTTCACCGTTCACATTCCCCATTACCGGCCTGCTCCAGACGGGAACACCGCCGGGGGCGGCGAACAGGGGCAAGCAAAACCTGGAGGAACGATATGAGCGGATCGGAGGCTGCGCCCATCCCGGAAATCCTGGTGGTCGACGACGATCTCTACCTGTTGGCGGCCATCAAGCAGACCCTGCAGCTCAACGGTTTTGCCGTCCAGACCTTTGCCAATCCCGTGCAGGCCCTGGCCGGTCTGGGCGCCCACCCCTTTGCCGCCGTGCTGGCCGACATCCGCATGCCGGAGATGAACGGCATGGTCCTGCTGGAGCGGATTGTCGAACGCGATCCGGACCTGCCGGTGATCCTGATCACCGGGCACGGCGACATCAGCCTGGCGGTGGAGGCGGTCAAGAAGGGGGCCTATGACTTCCTGCAGAAGCCGGTGGATGAGGATATCATCCTCGCGACCCTGGGCCGGGCCCGGGAGGGCCGTCGGCTGGTGCAGGAGAACCGACTTCTCGCGCGAAAGCTGCACGAAAGCCGCGAGGG
>CAZFPV010000116.1:0-6491 GCA_964521155.1 uncultured Desulfobulbus sp.
CTCGCAGAGTGAGGTGGCCAGGCCGCCCCGGGTCGGGTCGCGCAAGACATGAATCTGGCAGGCGTGCTCCTCGAGCAGGGCCGCGACCAGCCGGTGCAGGGGCTGGGTGTCGCTCTTGATGTCGCCGCCGATGCTGATTCCGGCCTGACTGCTCATGATGGTGATGCCATGGTCGGCCAGGGTGCCGGAAAGCAGCACCGCGTCGCCCGGCATGGCGTTTCTGCCCGAGATCTCGCAGCGCTGCGAAACCATGCCCACGCCGGTGGTGTTAATGAAGAGCCTGTCCGCCTTGCCCCGGGGCACCACCTTGGTGTCGCCGGTGACGATGGCCACCCCGGCGTCCTCGGAGCAACGGCCGATCGAGGCCATGACCCGCTCAAGCTCGCGCACGGCAAAGCCCTCCTCGATGATCAGGGCCAGGCTGAGGGCGATGGGACGCGCGCCGCGCATGGCCAGGTCGTTGATGGTGCCGTGCACCGCCAGTTCGCCGATATCGCCGCCGGGGAAGAACAGCGGGTCCACCACATAGCTGTCAGTGGAAATGGCAATACGACCGCTGTGCTCGCCGAGCACGGCGCAGTCCTCCATGTCCCGCAGCAGCGGGCTGGTCAGGTGTTTGAGAAACAGGCCGCCGATGAGTTGCTGGCTGGCCAATCCGCCGCTGCCATGATCAAGACTGATGGTGGGCTCTGTAGTCATGAATGCCTTGGGTCAAGGGGAATGTTGCCGTGCCGATTCGGCGGCGCGGCTGGTTTTGCGGTCACTGAAGCGGTGGTAGGCGGCGCAGGTTCCCTCGCCCGAGACCATGCAGGGACCCACTGGCCGCAGGGGGGTGCAGGCCGTGCCGTAGAGCGGGCAGTCGGGCGGCAGCAGACGCCCCTGGAGGATCTCGCCGCAGCGGCAGCCCTTGGGCTCGCGGGTCGGGACCATCTCGATGCCAAGCCGCGCCATACCGTCGAACCGACGATACTGCTCTCGCAGCACCAGGCCGCTGCCGGCGATCGTACCCAGGCCGCGCCACTCGCTGTCAGCAGGCTCGAACACGGTTTCGATCAGGCCCTGGGCACGGCGGTTGCCCGCCTCGGTTACTACCCGGGGGTAGCAGTTGTCTACCCGCGGCTGCCCCTCGTTGATCTGACGAATCAGGCTGAGCAGGCCGGCGAGAATGTCGGCGGGCTCGAACCCGGCCACGGCGCAGGCAAGACCATACCGCTCCGCCACCGGCCGGTAGGCCGCGGCGCCGATGATGGCGCTGACATGGCCCGGGCAGAGCAGCCCGTCCACCCGCAGTTCCGGGTCGCCCATGAGCACGTCCAGGGCCTGCGGCATGGTCTTGTGGGCGGCGATGATGCAAAAATTATCCAGGTGCAGCCGTTCGGCCGCGAGCACGGTGGCGGCAATGGCCGGGGCCGTGGTCTCAAAACCGATGGCCGGAAAGAGCACCATCCGCTCCGGCTCCCGGACCGCCATCTCCACAGCGTCCATGGGCGAGTAGACGATCTCCACCCGCGCGCCCGCCGCCCGCGCCGAACCGAGCGAGCCGTCGCTGCCCGGCACCCGGATCAGGTCGCCGAAGGTGGCCACGGTGACCTCTGCTCTCCGGGCCGCGGCGACAAAAGCGTCGATATGGCCCGAGGGGGTGACGCAGACCGGGCAGCCCGGCCCGGAAAGCAGGGTGATGCCCTCGGGAAGGAGCGAGCGGATGCCGTGGCGGAAGATCGACATGGTGTGGGTGCCGCAGACCTCCATCAGCCGCACCGGCCGCCGCAGGCTGCGGTGGATCTCCTCGACCAGGGGCGCGGTGATAGCCCGGTTGCGGAACTCCTCGGCGCATTTCATTCCAGCGGCGCTCCGGGGAGGCGGCCCTGCTGTTCGAGCACGGTCGCCATCTGCCGCAGGAGACTGAGGTTGTATTCGGCCTCCTCCTCGGAGAGGGTGCGGATGGCGAAACCGGCGTGGATGATGACGTACTCGCCAACCTCGGGGATGCGGTCGGCCATCTCCAGGCGGATCTCCTTGCGGATGCCGTCCGCCTCGACCAGGGCGACCAGGGGATCAAGCAGGTCATCAACCTCACCTTTGAGGGCGACGACCTGCATGGGTATGGCTAAACACATGGGTTTCCTCCTATGAAGGCTTGACCGAGGGCGATGCCGCCATCATTCATCGGCGCCTGTTCGCCGGCAAAGACGGTGAAGCGGCTTGCTTCCAGCCGCCGGACCAGGGATTCGAACAACACCTTGTTCTGCATGCAGCCGCCGGTGAGCACCACCTCGGCCAACCCGGTTTTCTGTCTGAGGGTGGCCAGCGCGGTCAGGAAGGCGTCGGCCACCCAGTCATGAAAACACCGGGCCATGACCGGAACCGGCACGCAAGCAGTCAGATCGCGCCGCAGCAGGCGGCCCAGCGGGGCGGCATCGATGAGGGTAACGCCGCCCTCCTCGCGCAGGTGCACCGGATAGGGCGACCCGGAACGATCCTCCGGAGCGAGGCTGGCCTGGTGCTCAAGCAGCATTGCCGCCTGGCCCTCGTACTCGCTGGCCAGGCAGAGACCGAGCAGGGCCGAAACCGCGTCGAAGAGGCGGCCGCAGCTTGAGGTCCGGGGGCAGTTGAAGCCGCGCTCCATCATCGCACAGATGAGGCGGCGGTTGTCCGGATCGATGCGGTCGAGCGCGGTCCCGGTTACTCCGGTCAGGTCCACGGCCCCGCCCTGGTGGAGCAGGGCCATGCCCATGCGCCAGGGTTCGCGCGCGGCCATATCGCTGCCCGGCAGGGGCAGGTGGCTGATGCGGCCAAGCCGGACGAACCCGCTCCGGTCGGCGCGGTAGATCTCGCCGCCGAAGACGGTGCCGTCGCCGCCGTACCCCGTGCCGTCGAGGACCAGGCTAAGTACGGGCCCGTCCAGGCCGTGCTCAGCCATGACCGCGCCGGCGTGGGCGTGGTGGTGCTGCACCGCCCGGCACGGGATGCTGAGCGCCCTGGCATGACGGGTGCTGAGATAGTCAGGATGCAGGTCGCAGGCCACCTGCGGCGGCTCGACCTCGAGCACTGCCTTGAGGTGAGCCACGCTCTCGCGGAAGAAATCAAGGCTCGCCGGCCCGGTCAGTTCGCCGATGTGCTGGCTGAGGTAGGCCTCCTGGTTGCGGACGATGCAGAAGCTGTTCTTCATCTCCGCGCCGCAGGCAAGGATGTCGGTGGTGGGCTTGCCGAGCAGCACGGGCAGGGGCGCATAGCCGCGCGCCCGGCGGATCAGCCGCGTTTTGCCGGCCATGACCCGGGCCACCGAGTCGTCCACCCGGGTGACGATCTCGCGGTTATGGAGGAGAAACCAATCGGCCAGGCCGCGTAGCCGCTGCAGGGCCTCGTCGTTGCCGGTGCAGATCGGCTCGTCGCTGCGGTTGCCGCTGGTCATCACCAGCATGGCCGGGGCCTGCGGCTCGTTCAGCAAGAGATGGTGCAGCGGCGTGTAGGGCAGCATCACCCCGAGGATGCCCAGGCCCGGGGCCAGGTTCTCGGCCAAGCCGGCCACCTCCCTGCGCTCGAGCAGGACGATGGGGTGCTCCGGCGCTGTCAGCAGGGCCGATTCCTCGGGCGACACCAGGCAGAGGCGTTCAGCAGCATCCAGATCCCGGACCATCACCGCCAGCGGCTTGGAGGGCCGGTGCTTGCGCAACCGCAACCGGGCGACGGCTTCAGTGCTGGCCGCATCGGCAGCGAGATGAAAGCCGCCCAGGCCACGGATGGCGACCACCTGCCCCTCGGCCAGGGCGCGGGCGGCCTCGGTCAGCGGATCGCCGGCCATGGGCCTGCCCTCACCGTCATGCCAGCTCAGGCGCGGGCCGCAGAGCGGACAGGCGTTGGGTTGGGCATGGAAACGACGGTCCAGTGGGTCGTGGTACTCCCGGCTGCACTCCGGGCAAAGGGAAAAGACCCGCATCGAGGTGTTGGGCCGGTCGTAGGGGATGCGCTCAACGATGGAGAAACGGGGACCGCAGTTGGTGCAGTTGGTGAAGGGGTAGCGGAAACGGCGATTGCCCGGGTCCTGGATCTCGGCCAGGCAGTCGGCGCAAATGGCGATGTCCGGGGCGATCTGGGTGCTGGGCGGCCCGCCCCGATCGCTGGCCAGGATGTGAAAACCGCTCGCAGGCGCTTCAGCGGGCGTAACCCCGATGCGCACGATCCGGGCCACCGGCGGGGCCTCGTCGCGCAGGGCGGCAACAAACCGATCCAGGGTCTCGGCCGCGCCGCCGACATGGACATGCACCCCGTCGCCGTTGTTGACCACTGTCCCGTCCAGACCCATCCGATGGGCCAGGCGATAAACAAAGGGACGGAAGCCCACGCCCTGGACAACGCCGTGCACCGTAATCCGCAGCGCCTTCCTGGCGATGTCGAGGTGTTTCATAGCGGGTCCGGGTTCGGGCTCAAAGGATCACGGCAGTCAGGCGGCTGGGGCGTGCAAGCGTTTCAGGTCGCACTGTAGCAACTGGCATTTTTTTGTTCCATCAAATTTTTTCAGGTGATGAACATTTTGCCCAACTGGCATAATCACCCGTTTCTCCACAGCAAGACGGATATTGCCGTCAACTCAGCCCTCGACCCCGGTTTGGCGCAGAATCTCGCGATAGCGCTTGGAATGCACCACCTTGAGCTTCTCCAGATCCTCTATCTCCTCCCGGCTCAGGTGCACCAGGCCGCAGGCTGGGCAGGACAGGTCCATATCGCCGTGGGCGGCGCGCTGCTTGAGCTCGTCGGCGGTCATGTGGCCAACCGATCCGCAGGCGCAGCCCGGCGCCTCGATCCGGACGATCCGACGGTGCGGGTTGGGGTTGGATTCGTTCATGGCAATTTCTCGCAAGGGTTGGGTTGGTCGCACTCAGGTGGTCTCAGCGCCCCAGCTGGCGGATCAGGGCGCCCCGGTGATCCAGCAGCGAAACAATCAATGACAGCCCGCCGTCCAGGCGGTGCGTGGCGCACGAAATTCAGGGGTCATAGGCGCGCAGGGCCATTTCGATCCGGTTGAGGATCTGCTCATCGCAGGCGCCGTGCCGGATCAGGCTGGTCGCTGCCTGGCGGACGCTCAGGTTCATGGGGGCGACGTTGTGGGTGGTGCCCACGATCAGGTTGGCCTGGGTGATGCAGCCTTGCGCATCGGTGGCAAAATCATGGATGAGCGTGCCGCGCGGGGCCTCGACATGGCCGACGCCGCGACCGGCCCTCGGCGAGGCCGGCGTGCGCACCGCGCGGCTGGTGATGCGATCGTCCGAGAGCAGCTCGACGATGCGCTCGCAGACATACACCAATTCGATCAGCCGCGCCCAGTGGGTGAGCATGGTTGTCTGGGCCGGGTGACCGAAGCGCTCGCGGAAGGCGACCAGCTCGGCCTGGGCCCGGGGTGTGGCCATCTGGTCGCAGACATTGAGCCGGGCAAGCGGGTTGACCCGGTAGATGCCTTTGGGTGCAGCCGGGTCGAGGGAAAATCCCTCACCCCAGGAACGGGCGTGGACCATCCGGGCATGGGACCAGGGCTCGGCGTGTTCGGCCAGGTGGGCGAGGTAGTCGCTGGCCGCAAAGTCGATGGTTTCCCCGCCCGGCCGCATCAGCCGCAGGTTGCCGTCATAGAGCCGCAGGCTGCCTTCCGCGTCCACCGTGCCGAGAAAGCCGGTGGTGATCGCCCCCAGTTGCCCCGTTTCCGCGTCCAACCGGTCAAACACCCGCTCGCGGGCCAGATCGAGGGCAAAGCAGGCGAAATCGAGCAGCTGGCCGGCCTGGCTGCGCAGTTGCCCACGATCATCCTCGGCCAACGGCATGGAAAACCCGCCGACCACCGCAGCCACCGGATGCATAGCCTTACCGGCAATGCGGTCGAGCATGGCCAGGCTCAGCTGCCGCATGCGGACCACCCGCGCCGCCAGTTCCGGTTCGCGGCGGGCGAGACCGACGATGTTGCGCGCCGAGAGGTCGGTGTCCGCATCAAGGAGAAAGTCCGGGGCGGCGAGGAAGAAAAAGTGGAGGATCTTGTCGTGAACATGGGCCAGCACCTGGCAGAGCTCACGCAGGAGATGACCCGCGGGCGGCGGCGTGACCCCAAAGCAGCGGTCGATGGCCTTGACCGCAGCCAGATGGTGCATCCAGGGACAGATGCCGCAGATGCGGGTGACGATCCGGGGGATCTCCTCGGCCGGCCGGCCGACAACGAACTGCTCAAAGCCGCGCAGGGCGGTGATCTCGAGCCGGGCGTCGCTGACCTCGCCGGCCTCGTCCAGGTGGATGCGGATGCGGGCGTGCCCTTCGATCCGGGTCACAGGCTGGATGGTGATCACTTGTTGCACACAGTCCTCCGCAAAACGACTGCCGCTTTTCTGAACATGGTCACAGGGAACAGGTTCTGCCAGGCGCACCCGGCAAGGCACTCCTCGTGCGTCACGCCCTCACCTGCCCTTCCGTGCCGGCCGCAGCATCCCGTGGGCGCCGCTGAAGCGGAGCAGGGA
>CAZFPV010000117.1:0-6482 GCA_964521155.1 uncultured Desulfobulbus sp.
CTCTATGTCATGACCCCGGAATTCGGCGCCGCCTCGCAGCTGGAAAAGATCGATATGCTCGATTTCGCCCAGTTCGTGGCCATCAACAAGTTTGACCGCAGTGGCGCCGCCGATGCCCTGCGCGACGTGCGCAAGCAGTTCCAGCGCAACCACAACGCCTTTGCCACCCCGGTCGAACAGATGCCGGTCTTTGCCACCATTGCCTCGCGCTTCAACGATCCCGGCGTCACCGCCCTGTTCCATGCGCTCAAGGCAAGACTTTCGGAGTTGGGACTCGCGCTTGCCCCCGGGCGTCTGCCCGAGGCATCGATGCCGGAAAGTCTGGATGTGCGCGCCATTGTCCCGGCTGAACGCAGCCGCTATCTGGCCGAGATTGCGAGTTGCCTGCGCGGCTACCATGCCCATGTGCGTGCCCAGGTCAAGACTGCGCGGGAGTGCCAGGCCCTGCGGATCAGCCGCGATCTGTTTGCCACCCAAGGCAAGCAGGTGGGCTCGTTTGATGCCATTCTTGAAATAAAGGAGAGCGAACTCGACGCCCAGTCGCGGCGACTGCTTGACTGCTGGTCGGAGTTGACAACGCAATACCGCCAGGATGAACTGGTGGTGCGGGTGCGTGACCGGGAGATCCGCACCCGGCTCAGCCATACCTCGCTGTCTGGTTCACGCATTCCCAAGGTGTGCCTGCCGCAGTTTGAGGATGAGGGCGAACGACTCCGGTTTCTCATGAAAGAAAACGTTGCCGGCAGCTTCCCCTTCACCGCCGGGGTCTTTCCCTTCAAGCGCGAGAACGAGGACCCGACCCGGATGTTTGCCGGCGAGGGCGACGCCTTTCGCACCAACCGCAGGTTCAAGAAGGTCAGCGAAGGCATGCCGGCGCACCGGCTGTCCACGGCCTTTGACTCGGCGACCCTGTACGGCTGCGACCCGGACGAGCGGCCCGACATCTACGGCAAGATCGGCAATTCAGGCGTATCCATTGCCACCTTGGACGACATGAAGGTGCTCTATGGCGGCTTTGACCTCTGCGCCCCGACCACCTCGGTTTCCATGACCATCAACGGGCCGGCGCCGATCATCCTGGCCTGCTTCTTCAACACCGCCCTCGATCAGCAGATCGACAAGTTTGCCGCCGAGCACGGCCGCAAGCCCAGCAGCGAAGAAGTCGAGGCCATCCGCCGCCAGACCTTCGTCAACGTGCGCGGCACGGTCCAGGCCGATATCCTCAAGGAAGACCAGGGGCAGAATACCTGCATCTTCTCCACCGAATTCGCCCTTAAGATGATGGGCGATATCCAGGAATATTTTGTCGAGCACCAGGTGCGCAACTTCTACTCGGTGTCCATCTCCGGCTACCACATCGCCGAGGCCGGGGCCAATCCGATCTCGCAGCTGGCCTTCACCCTGGCCAACGGCTTCACCTATGTCGAGGCCTACCTCGCCCGCGGCATGCACATCGACGATTTTGCCCCCAACCTGAGTTTCTTTTTCTCCAACGGCATGGAGCCTGAGTACTCGGTGATCGGCCGGGTGGCTCGCCGCATCTGGGCCGTGGCCATGAAGAACCGCTATGGCGCGGGCGAACGTTCGCAGAAGCTGAAATACCACATCCAGACCTCGGGCCGCTCGCTGCACGCCCAGGAAATGGGTTTCAACGACATCCGCACCACCCTGCAGGCGCTGATCGCCATCTACGACAACTGCAACAGCCTGCACACCAATGCCTATGACGAGGCCATCACCACACCCACCGAGGAGTCGGTGCGGCGGGCCATGGCCATCCAGCTGATCATCAACCGGGAATGGGGCTTGGCCAGGAACGAGAATCCCCAGCAGGGCGCGTTCATCATCGATGAATTGACCGATCTGGTCGAAGAGGCGGTACTGAAGGAATTCGAGGCCATTGCCTCGCGCGGCGGGGTGCTGGGCGCCATGGAAACCGGCTACCAGCGCGGCAAGATCCAGGAGGAGTCATTGTACTACGAGCGCCGCAAGCACGACGGCTCCTATCCGATTATCGGCGTCAACACCTTCCTGACTCCCACGGGCGGCGTGCCCATGGAGATCGAGCTGGCCCGTTCGACCGAGGAGGAGAAACAGTCGCAGATCAGGCGACTGCGCGACTTCCAGGCGCGCCACCACCAGGCGGCCGGGCCGATGCTCGATCGGCTGAAACGGACGGTGATCGACAATGGCAATGTGTTTGCGGTGCTGCTCGACGCGGTGCGGGTCTGCTCGCTGGGCCAGATCACCGGCGCGCTCTACGAGGTGGGCGGCCAGTACCGGCGTTCGATGTGAGGGGAGCGAAATCTGGTGGGGCAGAGGTTGCGCGGGATGGGCAACCCCTGCCACCGGCAAGGGATGGCAGGGGAGAGGATGAGTGCAGGGTGGTCGCTGTCAGCGCGTTCCGATCAGCCTGATTCAGGCGAGGAAGGAGCAGCAGTAGTCGGCAAGCCGGGTCACCTTGAGGCTGAAGGCCGATTTCGCCGGCACATCAAAGGCCTCGCCGCCCTGCACCGTCTGCCATTCCTTTGCTCCGGGCAGCAGCACCGTCATCTCGCCGGCCAGGATCTCCATCCGCTCGGCCGCATCGGTGTTGAAGGTGTACTCGCCGGGCAGCATGATGCCGAGCGTCTTTTTGGATCCGTCCGCGAACACGATTGTCCGGCTGGTCACCTTGCCCTCGAAATAGACATTGGCCTTCTTGACGATCGTTACATTGTTGAATTCTGACATGGGCTCTCCTTGGTTGAACGTGTAGTTTGCTTGTATGAAAATGCGGTAGAAAAACAGCGGTTCAGAGCATGCCAAGATACATTGCCAGCGCGCCCAGCACCGAATGAGACAGCGAGATACCCCAGATGTTGCGCCATCGGAGGTAGAGCAGGGACCAGACCAGGCCGCTGATCAGGGTAATGAGCAGCATGGGTGGGTGATTGTAGATCAGGTGAAGAAAACAGAAGCTCAGGGTGGAAATTGTGACCACCACCCTGGGCTCAGTAATACCCTGTCGGCGCATTTCCGCAAAGAGGATGCCGCGGAAAATGACTTCCTGCACGGGACCGAGGAAGAGCATGTAGAAGGCATAGGAACAAGCCAGGCCCTGCTGCCGATAGGGCATGAGCAGGTCGGCCTGATAGGCGACGAGCAGCCCGAGGCTGCCAATGCCGCAGAAGAGCAGGTTTGCGCGCAGACTGTCGCCAAGATGCAGGGTGGTGAAACCAAGATCCCGCAGGCCATATCCCCGGTGCAGGCTCAGGAGAATAAATCCGACAAGCACTGCTGCAAGCACGTAAAAGCGCCAGGCAAAGGGCAGGATGCCTGTCCAGAGCAGGACGATGGGCAGGCCGATCATGGCCAGCAACATCAGGCTGAAGCGCGCGACCTCCGGCCGCAACACGGGCTGGACGGGATATCGTGCCGCCGTCCTCTGGTCAGTGCGGGGCAAGGCCAGGCCGTTTTCGATTTCATTGCTGTGGATACGCATCGCAAGACATCTCAATTGGTTGCAGTACAAATGGAAAATTGACAATATAACACAACGCAAACCGAAACGAAACGCGTTCCTGACCATATCCGCACTTTTCCCCTGGAAAGAGGGGCAAGGTCCCATCTTTGTACGCCGGCAGCAAACCGGGGTGGCGAGCGGACCTTGCGAGTGGTACACCGTACCCAGGCATGGGATTCCAAACCCAGACGAAGGAGGATGGCATGAGATCGTGGATTGTCATGGTGCTGTGGCTGGCCGTGGTTACCTGCCCGGGCTTGTCCCTGGCGGAAACGCCTGCCGAAGCAAATCCGCCTGGGCAGGAGGCTCCAGGTGAAGAGGAAGTGTGGCTCGACAAGGCGCACCGGAAGGTCTCGGGCACCTTGCGGGAGACCTCCCAGTGGGTGGACGGTTTTTTTGACAACAATCGCTTCATCGAGGAGGAGAACCGCACCCGGGCGCGGTTGAAGCTTGGCCTGCGCTACACCGAAGGTGAGGATCTGGAGTTTGAGCCCCGGATCAACCTGCGGGTGCATCTGCCCAGACTGTCCCAGAGCGCGTACCTTCTCCTGTTCGCCACCGAGGAGGAGAAGCCCGAAATTGGCGTGCTCCGCACCGATCCCACCTTCGAGGACGACAGCAACAAGGAGGCGGGTGCGGCCCTGCAGTATTTCCTCAAGGAAACGGAGAAATACAACATCTCCTTCACCGGCGGCGGTTCCACCGGCTATCTCTACGGCGGGGTCCGCTACCGCTATCTGAAAGAGCTGGGCGACTGGCAGGCCAGGCTGATGGCCCAGTTGCGCTACTACACCGATGACGGCCTGAAAAACCTCGACACCCTGGATTTTGACCGCAAGTATTCGGAAACGTGGTTCTTCCGCACCACCTTCCAGCTGGAGTGGCTTGAGGAAGAGGATGACAACGACCTGCCATTTGCCCTGGCCTTCCGCCTGTACCAGACCCTCGACGAAGACCGGGTGCTCTCCTATGAGTGGGAAAATCGTATGGAGGAGGTTGGAGAGGGCGAGATCAGCGAGGTGATGTTGCTGTTCCGCTATCGCCAGCGCTTTCTGCGCGAATGGCTGTTTTACGAGGTGTCGCCGCGGGTGACCTTTCCCGAGGAAGAAGACTGGGACCCGGAACTGGCGGTGCTGTTCAAGGTCGACATGAATATCGGTTTCCTGCAATAACGGCATGGCGGCTGGCCCGGTTGGGCCCGGTTGGAATTATGCCGCCATGCATCCGCCAGGCTGCGTCTTAACGGATAAAGGTGCCGTTGTGGTACTCCTCGAAGGCCTGCCGCAGTTCCTCCTGAGTGTTCATGACGATGGGGCCGCGCCAGGCCACCGGTTCGTTCAGGGGACGGCCCGAGAGGAGGAGAAAGCGCGTCTCCGTCTGTGCCTGTACCCTGATTTCGTCGCCCACCTGCTCATAGAGCACCACTGTTTCCGGTCCGATCGGACCATTTCCTCCATCTCCTCCCTCGCCAAAGTCGCCTGAACCGACGAGCACATAGGCAATGACCGTGTGGCCGGCGGCCACGGCATGGGTAAAGGTCTGCCCGGCCGGGACGGTGACGTCGAGCATCTCCGGCTCGATGACGATATCCCGCACCGGACCCTGCACACCCGCCACCGTTCCGGCGATCACCTTGACGCGAACGCCGCCCGCGAGCACGGCCTCCGGGATCTCGCCAGCCCGCACGTCCCGGTAGCGGGGCGGCATCATCTTCTGCCTGGCCGGCAGGTTGGCCCAGAATTGGAAGCCCCACATGGTTCCAGTGGGACTCTGCTGGGGCATCTCCTGATGGACAATGCCGCTGCCGGCAGTCATCCACTGGACGTCGCCGGCGCCGATCACCCCCCGGTTGCCCATGCTGTCACCGTGTTCGACCAACCCTTCCAGCAGATAGGTGATGGTTTCGATCCCCCGGTGCGGGTGCCAGGGAAAGCCGGGCAGGTATTCGGCGGGGTTGGCGGAATGGAAATCGTCAAGCATGAGAAAGGGATCGAACCGGGGAACCTGGTGATAGCCAAAGGCCCGCTTGAGGTGGACGCCAGCGCCCTCGATGGTGGGTTGGCTCTTAAGGGTCATCTGGATGCGGCGCGTGGTCATGGGCGGATCTCCTCTATGGTGGTTGCTCACGGCTGGCGAACCAGTTCGATGGGGTTGGAGATGATTTCGTCTGGCATCTGCGGAAACGGCTTGTCGCAGAAGCCCAGGCGCAGCCTGTATCGCCCCGGCGGCAGGTCGGCGGCTAGAGGTGCGGCCAGGGTGCGGGCGACCGTGCGGTCCGGGATCGACCGGCAGGCTGTTGCCGGCGCTGCGACAAGGCGCACGCGTCCAAGTGGTTGCCGTGGCCCCGTGTCAGGCACGATCTCCACCGTCGGCCGCAGGCCAAACCCGTAGGTGGAAATGCCGGAGAGCATCAGTCTGACCGTTTCGCCGTGCTGGTAGCGGTCGTACTCGGTGGACAGGTAGAGGTGGCGGTTGTAGTCCGGCTCGGTGGTCTTGGTCCCGGAGGTGGCGGCTTCCCAGAATCGCGGCCGACCGGCGTCGAAGTGGATGGTCTTGCCGCCGTAGTGGCCGACGCCGCAGCAGTTCTTCTCCCGGATCGTCTGCCACAGGTCCTTGCCGTCCACGCCGTCGATCCAGAAATCCAGTGCCAGTCCGTCCAGATGGGTGCTGGTGCGGGCGGCGTTGGCCCCTTGCTTGCGGATGCTGTTGTTGTATTCCGGACTGCGGTAGGCCGATTCGATCTGGATGGTCTTGCCCGGAGCGGCGCGGTCGGCGAAGTAACTGAGGGCAAACAGCATCCGTGGCGAGATGTGGTCGCTGGTCGTGCCCGGATAGGCGAAGACCCGATCCACCTCGGCCAATGCGGCGGCATCAATCGACCCGTTGGGATTACGCAGCCGTACAAAGGCCTCGCGGCCGTTGCGGTTGTTCATGAGATGCATCTCGCCGCTGCCCATGAGGAAGTACCGATCCATGG
>CAZFPV010000118.1:0-6474 GCA_964521155.1 uncultured Desulfobulbus sp.
CCGAATGCCAGGCCGTCATTGACCATATCCACCCCATACCGGACAAAGGCCTGGCCCACGGCCGCCGGGTGGCCGAGGTTGCCGTAGCCCTCTGCCAGGCGGTGAACGGGAATGGCACGCGGCTGCTTGACCCGGAACTCTGCCGGGTCAGCGGGTGGCTGCACGATATAGCCAAGGGGCATCCATGCCATGAGGAGGAAGGCGCGCGCTGGCTGAGCGAGCTGGGATTCGATCGCATAGCAGCCATCGTTGCCGCCCACAGGGATCTGGATTGGACCCAGTCCATGGCAATCAGCGAGCGGGAGATCGTCCACCTGGCCGACAAGCTGGTCCGGGGCAGTCGCCTTGTCCCTGTTGATGCGAGGTTCGAGGAAAAACTGGCATATTTTGCCCACGATCCCCAGGCTGTGCGGGCAATCCGCGGTCGGAGGGCAATGGCCCGTCGCCTGGCGGTCGCCGTGGAGCACGAGGCCGGCCAATCCCTGAACAGCATTCTTACCGAAGAGTACGGCGCATGCGCTCCCTGATCTATCTTCTCCGCCATGGCGAGACTGACGCCTTTTCGCCCCGCCGCTTTCTCGGCCAGACCGAACTGCCCCTGAACGACAACGGCATCCGGCAGGCAACGGCGCTCGGGGATCTGCTCCGGTCGACATCGTTCACCCATGTGTTCGCCTCGCCCCTGTGCCGGGCCATGCACACTGCCTCCCTGGTCAGCGGACTGGCCACCGAGGCCATCACGCCCGTGGCGGCATTCAAGGAAATCGATCTGGGATCCTGGGAAGGCCTGACCGTGGATGAGGTCCGACAACGTTATCCCGGGACCTATGAGCTGCGGGGACTTGATCTGGAACAGGTTCGCCCGGAGGGCGGCGAGAGTTTCGGCGATCTCGCGGCCCGCTGCTGGCCAGCCCTCCAGCAGCTGGCGGAACAGTTTCCCGGCCCCTTGCTCATTGTCGCCCATGCGGGAGTCAACCGGGTCCTGCTCTCGCGGATCATGAAGCGCCCCCTGCAGCGACTGCTGGAGCTTCCCCAGGACCATTGCGCCGTCAATATGCTTCGCTCCGGTCGGCAGGGGCTGGAGGCGGTTGCCGTCAACCTGCGTGGGATCATCCCCGCAGCGCATTCACTCTCAACCCAATGGCGAGGAAACCCCGAATGACTGTCATGGCCATGGTATCTGCAAAAACTATCGTTCCAGTGGAACAGGCGGTGGGCATGGTGCTGCCGCACGACATCACCGAGATCGTCAAAGACGAATTCAAGGGAAGGGCGTTCCGAAAGGGGCACATCATCCGGCCCGAGGATGTGGACCATCTCCGCAGACTGGGCAAGGAACACATCTACGTGCTCGATCTGGGGCCGGACGAGATCCATGAGAACGAGGCGGCCCTGCTCATGGCCGAGGCCCTGGCGGGTTCTGGCGTCGAGTATTCCCGGGAGATCGTCGAGGGCAAGGTCTCGCTCAGGGCGGCGCAGGACGGTCTTTTGAACATCAACACCGAGGCGCTGTTCCGGTTCAACCTGCTGGGCGAGGTGATGTGCGCCACCCTGCAGAACAATACCCCGGTCCGCAGGGGCGAACAGGTGGCGGCCTCGCGGCTGATCCCGCTGGTGGCGGCCCGGCGGATTGTCGACGACGCGGTGGCGGTGGCACGATCCGGAGCGCCAATCGTCCAGGTCATGCCTCTGGCCAGGGTGCGGGTCGGCCTGGTGATCACCGGCAGCGAGGTGTTTTACGGCCGAATCAGGGATCGGTTCGAACAGGTTCTGCGCGACAAGATGGCCGGCCTGGGGTCCCGGGTCGAGACGGTGCGCTTTGCCCCGGACGATCCCGGACTGATTGCGGCGGAAATTCAGCACTGCCTGGAGGATGGCGCCGAATTGATCGTCACCTCCGGGGGTATGTCGGTGGACCCGGACGACGTCACCCGCCAGGGAATCACGCTGGCCGGCGCCGAGGCGGTCGTCTACGGGACGCCGGTCCTCCCCGGGGCGATGTTTCTGGTCGGCCGCATCGGCACTGTGCCGGTGCTGGGGGTGCCTGCCTGCGGCATGTTCCATGCGATCACGGTGCTTGATCTGGTGCTGCCCCGCATCCTCACCGGCGAGACCATCGGGCGCGAGCAACTGGCGGCCCTCGGTCACGGTGGGCTCTGCCGCAACTGCCCGCAATGCCGATATCCGCACTGCAGTTTCGGCAAGCCCTGAGCCATCGTCGCCCCGCGGTTCTCGCCGAAAGCCTGGGCCCGCCCGCGAGCCGGTCGGGGTTGTTGCTTCCCCGGCCGACGCTGTCCAGGCGGTCATCGGGGGCGTACGGCTCGTTCCGCCACATCCAAACGGCCATTACCTGTGCTGTTCGGGCAACCATTCACCTTCACCCAATCACTCACAAACAAAAACCGCCCTCGCCCGGAAGGGGCAGGGCGGTTTCGTTGTGACGCCGGGCGCGTGGCCTGCGTTGTCGTGCCGGCCTACTTGTTGACTTTCTCCCACTCCTGCAGGTAGTACAGGTCGGAAACCCGGGTCCACTCGCGGGCCTGCTTGAGGTAGTTGCGCTGGCTGTCCAGCACCTTTTTGAAAAACGGGTCCTTGGCGGCGTACTCGTCGAGCACCTCGTCGGTGGCCTTCTTCATCGCCTGGAGCACCGGCTCGGGGAAGGTCATGATCTTGATGTTGGGAAACTCGGTCTTCATCGCCGACCAGGCCTGGTTGTTCAGGTGGGTACCCTCGAACAGCATGTCTCCGCCCGCGGCCTGCATGGCCGTTTTCAGCGCGGCCTGATATTCCGGCGGTAACGCGTTAAAGGCCTTCTTATTGACGAAGAACTGGATGTCCGAGGCTGGTTCGTGCCAGCCGGTGTAGTAGTAAGGCGCGATCTTGTGGAAGCCCATCTTGATGTCCATGCCCGGGGCCACCCACTCCAGGGCGTCGATGGCGCCGCGCTCAAGTGCGGTGTACAACTCGCCCGGGGGGATGTTGGTGACATTGACGCCGAGCTTGGCGAACACCTCGCCAGCCACGCTGGGGATGCGCATCTTCAAGCCCTTGAGGTCGTCCAGGGACTTGATCTCCTTGCGGAACCAGCCGCCCATCTGAATGCCGGTGTTGCCGCCAGGGAAGATGTAGATGTCGAACTTGTCGTAGCACTCCTGCATCAACTGCAGGCCCCCGCCGTAATAGAGCCAGGCGCCCTGCTCCTGCGGGGTCATGCCGAAGGGGATGGTGGTGAAGAGGGTGGTGGCCGGATCCTTGCCCTTCCAGTAGTAGGAGGCACTGTGGCCCATTTCGTACTGGCCGCCCTTGATCATGTCGAGGATCTCCAGCGCCGCCTTGTGCTTCTCCGCGCCCTCGACCTTGATGACGAACTTGCCGCCGGTCATGTCGCTGACCATCTGCGCCATCTTCATTGGCGGGGTCACCAGCGGAGTGAGGGTGCTGTTCCAGGTCATGGCCAGTTTCCAGTGCACCTCCTTGTTCTCGGCAAAGGCTGCGGTCGCTGCCAGCAGGCAGGCAACCAGGGCGATGGCAATGCGTCCACAATGCTTCATCCCATCCGATGTGTACCTCATAAGCATCTGTCATTCCTCATTTGAATTTATTCTTTCCCTGGTAACGAGGTACCAGAGCGTGAAATGGCGTCGCGGCGCAGGGCGGCGCCGAGCCTTGCCTGTCGCCCCATATGTTCCATGGGTCTTGCGACGGTTAGAAACTGAGCTGCTCCGGAGAGATGCCCAACGCCGCTGCGATTTTCTTTCGCGTCGCCATCCGAGGATTGGCCACCGCCTCCATCTGGGCATAGGCCGCCTGGGTGATACCGGCACGCCCCGCAACCTCGGCCTGGGTCAAACCAAGGTGTTCGCGCCAGGCCCGCATGGGAGTCCATTCGCGGTCAAACACCAGGCTGACGACCTCGTTCGGCACCAAGGACTGCTCCTTGTCCCGAATCACCAGCCAGTCGGCGTACGGTACCACCGCGAAGGCCGGAGACCCGTCGTGGCCGTGGATGATCTGGACTTCAGCACGTGCGTTCATTGCGTTTTTTCACCTCCTGGACATCGACAACCCGTATTTCTCCATCAAAGTCGAACAACACCCGGTATGCGCCCACGCGCAGTCGATAACCACAGGTGTGGTTTGTGAGCGTCTTCACGCCTGGACAGTCGGGCATGGCGGCCAACCCGTTAACGGCCGCACGGATGGACGCGTTGGTCTGGTGGTCCAGCTTGCGGAGTTGCCGCAGCGCCTTGACCTGCCACTTGATGCTGTTCATACGCAACAATATAAGTTTATATAAGCATTGTCAAGGCCGGCGTCAGCGGACACAACAATGCTCCGCCTCGACTCTGGTCGTTGATCAGACGGATTGCTTGCTCCTGCCGCGCCGCTTCAGCCACTGTTGCAGGTCTTCCATGTAGAGGTAGAAGACCGGGGTGACATAGAGGGTCAGACTCTGCGAGAAGAGCAGACCGCCGACCACGGCCAGACCCAGCGGCTGGCGCGACTCCGCGCCCGCGCCGTAGCCGAGCGCGATCGGTATGGCTGCCATCAGCGCGGCCATGGTGGTCATCATGATCGGCCGGAAACGGATGACGCAGGCCTCGTGGATGGCATCAAAGGCATTCTTGCCCTCCTGCTGGGCACTGATGGCGAAGTCGATCATCATGATGCCGTTCTTCTTCACCAGGCCGATCAGCATGATGATGCCGACGAAGGCGTAGATCGACAGTTCGGTGCCAAACAGCATCAGAGTGATCAGCGCGCCGAAGCCGGCAAACGGCAGGGCGGTGAGAATGGTGAACGGGTGGATGAAGCTTTCGTAAAGGATGCCGAGCACGATATAAATGACCACGATCGCCAACGCCAGGAGCCAGCCCATGCTCGCCTGGGAGGCCTGGAACTGCTGGGCGTTGCCCTGGAACGAGGCCTGCACCCCGGCGGGCAGCATCGAGTCAGTCATCTGGCGCAGATCGGCGAGCGCCTGCCCCAGCGCCGTGCCCTGCTTTACGTTGAACGACAGGGTCACCGAGGGCAGCTGGCCGGAGTGGTTGATGGACAGCGGCCCCAGTCCCTGGTGCGCCGTGGCCGCGGCCGAGAGCGGCACCAGCCTGCCCTGGTCGGAGCGCAGATGGATGTAATCGAGCGCCGTGGCGTCCTGCTGGAAGCGCTCTTGGTATTCGAGGATGACGCTGTACTGGTCGTTGGCGCCGAAGATGGTCGAGACCTCGCGGTCGCCGAAGGCGCTGTAGAGGGCGTCCTGAATGCGCTCGGGCGAGACGCCGAGCAGCAGAGCCCGGTTGCGGTCGATGTCGAGTTGCAGCTCCGGATTTTCCATCTGCAGGTCGCTGGACACGTCGGTCAGGCCCGGGGCCTCGAGCATGGCGCGCTCCAGCGTCCGTGCCGTGGCGTACAGCTGATCGGTGTCGATGCCCTGCAGGGTGAGCTGATAGAGGCTGCGCGAGCGGCGGCCGCCGATGTTGATCGGCAGCGGGTTGACCAGCATGGCGCGAATGCCAGGAACCATATTGAGTTTGGGCCGCAGTTCCTGGATCACCTGGTCGGCGGTCAGGTCTCGCTCGGCCCGGGGCTTGAGCACGATCATCATCATCGCCGAGGTACTGGCATGGACCATGAACCGGTCCACGTTGGGATTCTGCTGGGCGATGCCGCCAAGCTGCATCATCCGCTCCACCAGCGAGCTCCAGGAGACGCCTTGGGCAGTCTGGGTCGAAACCATGATGAAATCGCGGTCCTCCGAGGGGATGAACCCCTTGGGCACTGCCTTGAACAGCCAGACCGTGGCCGCCAGGATCAGCAGAGAGAAGACCATGGTGGCCAGTCGGTGCCGCAGCACGATCAGCAGGCTGCGGTCGTAGCGATTGACCAGCCACTGGTAGCCGGCCTCGGTCGCCCGGTAGAGCCGGCCATGGCTTTCAGCCCGCACCTCGTGCAGGTAGCGGCTGCAGAGCATGGGCGCCAGCGTCAGACTGATGACGCCGCTGACCAGCACCGCCGCGCCGATGGTCACGGAAAATTCACGGAACAGCCGCCCCATCAGGCCGGTGAGGAACAGCAGGGGAATGAAGATGGCCACCAGCGACAGCGTCATCGAGATGATGGTGAAGCCCACCTCGCGGGCGCCGTCGATGGCTGCCTGCATCCGGTTCTTGCCCATCTCCAGATGACGGACGATGTTCTCAAGCACCACGATGGAGTCATCGACAACAAAGCCCACCGACAGGGTCAGGGCCATCAGCGACATGTTGTTGAGGCTGTAGCCGAGCAGATACATGACCGCAAAGGTACCGAACAACGACATGGGCAGCGACAGGCTGGGGATGACCGTGGCGCTCAGGTTGCGGATGAAGAGAAAGATCACCAGCACCACCAGCGCCAGCGTCAGCAGCAGGGTGAACTGGATGTCGTGGGCCGAATCCTTGATCGGCTGGCTGGCGTCGCGCAACAGCCGCAGCT
>CAZFPV010000119.1:0-6379 GCA_964521155.1 uncultured Desulfobulbus sp.
GCGGCAGGCGGATCACGTCAAAGCCGTCATCCATCATCCGCTCCACCTCAATGGCATCGGCGGTGACCTTGCGCGTCTTTTGCACGCAGGCAGCATAGGGCAGTCGAAGGCGGCAGGCGAGTCCCGGCCCGACCTGGGCGGTGTCGCCGTCAATGGCCTGCTTGCCGCAGAGTATCAGGTCAAAGGAACCCAGGGTCTGCGCCGCCATGGCCAAGGTGTAGCTGGTGGCCCAGGTGTCGGCGCCGGCAAAGGCGCGGTCGCTTACCAACACCCCCTCGTCGGCTCCGCAGGCGATGGCCTCGCGCAGCACCACTTCGGCCTGGGGAGGCCCCATGGTGATGACGGTCACCGTCCCCCCCTGCAGCTCCTTGATGGCCACGGCCTCTTCCAGGGCGTGCCGGTCATAGGGGTTCATGATCGACTCGACCCCTTCGCGGGCGAGCGTGTTGGTCACCGGATCGAGCCGAACGTCACGCGCGTCCGGCACCTGCTTGACACAGACGAGAATGTTCATGCCCTGCCCTCGCTCAGGAATATTCCTTGTTCAGTTCCTGGCCGATGACGTTGCGCTGGATCTGATTGGTGCCCTCGTAGATCTGCAGGATCTTGGCGTCGCGCATCATCTTCTCCACCGGATATTCGCGCATGTACCCGTAGCCTCCCAGCACCTGCACCGCGTCGGTGGTCACCTTCATGGCCATGTCGGTGGCAAAGACCTTGCACATGGAAGAAACCTTGGACATGTCCTTGGGGTGGTTGTCGATGTGGCGCGCAGCCGCGTAGACCAAGGCGCGACCGGCCTCAAGCTGGACAGCCATATCGGCCAGCATGTGCTGCACCGCCTGGAAGGAGATGATCGGCTTGCCAAACTGCACCCGCTGCTTGGCGTAGGTCACGGCCTCGTCCAGGGCGGCCTGGGCCAGACCGATGCCCAGGGAGGCGATGCCGGGCCGCGACATGTCGAGAGTCTTCATCACGGTGATGAAGCCGGTGCCGCGTCTGCCGACCAGTCGGTCCTTGGGGATACGGCAATCCTTGAGAATCAGTTCGCGGGTGGCGGAGGACCGGATGCCCATCTTGTCCTCCTTCTTGCCGTAGGAGAAGCCGGGGTCACCGTCTTCGACCACGAAGATCGAGGCCCCGCGGGCGCCCTTGCTTGGATCGGTCAGGGCGACGATCGAATAGATTTCCGACTCGCCACCGTTGGTGATCCACTGCTTGGTGCCGTTGAGCACCCAATCGTCGCCATCCTGTACCGCGGTGGTGCGGATGCCCCCGGCGTCGCTGCCGGCATTGGCCTCGGTGAGGCCGAAGGCGGCCCAGCGGGCGCCACTGGCGATATCGGGCAGGTATTTCTGTTTCTGCTCCTCAGTGCCCGCGAGCATAACCGGAAAGATGCCGAGCGCACTGGCGGCAAAACTGGTGGCTACACCGACGCAGCCACGGGATAGTTCTTCCAGGGCGAGAACGATCTCATAACAGCCACCTCCGAAGCCGCCGTACTCTTCGGGGACAAAGATGCTGAACAGGTCGGCCTTGGCGATATCCTGCAGGATTTCTCGGGGAAACTGGTTTTTTTCGTCAAGTTCCGCCCGCACAGGGATGATCTTCTCATTGGCGATCTCCCTGGCGGTATCGATGATCATCTGCTGTTGTTCAGTAAAAAAATAATCCACTGGATTCTCCTTCGTCGATTACCAACGCATGAGCAGCGAGCCCCATGTGAGACCACCGCCGAAAGTACATAACAAGACAACGTCGCCCCGTTGCATCCGGCCCTGCCGGTGCGCCTCGTCGAGGGCGATGGGGATGCTGGCCGCCGAGGTGTTGCCGTATTTGCCCAGATTGATGAACACTTTCTCTTCCGGCACGCCCAACCGCTCGCGCAGGTTATTGAGAATGCGGATGTTCGCCTGGTGCGGGATCATCAGATCCACGTCGGCGATAGTCAGGTCGTGCTGCCGCAGTAGGGTGTTGACCGCGTCTTCCATCAGACGGACAGCATGCTTGAAGATGTCGCCGCCATTCATCTGAACAAAGGCGCCCTGCCAGGTTTCCTGCCGCAAATCAGGATTCAGGCTCTCGGGGCTGTCCATGAAAAGCAGGTTCCAGAGGCGGCCATCTGCCTTGAGGTTGCTGCCGAAGACGCCGCGTCCGTCGTTGCTGCCGGTCAGGACCACCGCGCCTGCGCCGTCGCCGAAAAGCACGCAGGTGTTTCTGTCGGTCCAGTTGACCCGTGCCGACAGGGTTTCCGAACCGATGAGCAGGATCTTCATCTCCGGCCGGTTCTGGATGTAGTTGCTGGCCAGGTCGAGCCCGTAGGTGAAGCCGGCGCAGGCCGCGTTAATGTCATAAGCAAAGGCGTTGACCGCGCCCAGTTCCGCCTGGACAAAGCAGGCGGTGGAGGGCATGATCATGTGCGGCGAGATAGTCGCGACCACGATCAGGTCAAGCTCTTCCGGATCGATCCCGGTGATGGTCAGGGCCCGTCGGCCGGCCTTGGCCGCCAGCTGGTAATTCTGCTCGTCTGCGCCGGAGATCCGCCGGTTGCTGATGCCGGTCCTGGACGTGATCCAGGCATCGGTAGTATCGACAATGCCTTCCAGCTCGGTATTGGTAAGCGTTCGCTCCGGTACGCAGGAGCCGGTCCCCAAAATAACTGCTCTACTCATAACGACTGACTCTCAGGCGGCAAACTCGCCCAGGGATTGAACGATCGCCGCATTAACCTGGTGGCGCACCATGTTGGCCGCGACCACGATGGCATTCTGGATGGCCACGGCATTGGAAGCGCCGTGACAGATGATGCCGGTGCCGTTGATGCCCAGGAGAGGGGCGCCGCCGTATTCGGCGTAATCGACCTGCTTCTTGAAATCGGCCAGCGCACCCCGGATGAGCAAATACCCGATCTTGGCCCGCCAGGTCTTCATGATCTCGCGCTTCAGCATCTGCATGGCCGCCTCGGCCAGTCCCTCACTGATTTTTAACGAGATGTTGCCGACAAAGCCGTCGCAGACGATCACATCGACCTCACCCCGATACACGTCCCGGCCTTCCACATTGCCGATGAAATTCAGCGGACTCTGTTTGAGCAGCTCGTAGGTTTCCTTGACCAGGGCATTGCCCTTGCCGGTTTCCTCGCCGATACTGAGCAAACCGACCCGCGGTTGTTCCACCGAGTTGAGCAGCAGCCGGGAGCAGGACGAGGCCATGACCGCAAACTGATAGAGATGCTGGGCGCGGCAGTCGACGTTGGCGCCGATGTCCATGAGCATGACCGGCTTGTTCACGGTCGGAAAAAAGCTGGCGATGCCAGGTCGGGCTATCCCGGGCAGCCGCCCCAGTTTCCTGATGGCCGCAGCCATGGTGGCGCCCGAGTTGCCGGCGGAAACGACCGCGTCGGCTTGGCCGATTTTCACCAGTTCAAAGCCGACCATGATGGTCGCCTCTTTTTTCTTGCGTACGGCGTCCACGGGCGAGTCATCCATGGTGATGACCTCGGAGGCGTGATGAACGGAGAGCCGCTCGGCCACATCGCCACCGCCGTTTTCCGCAAGTTCGCGCTCAAGCGCGTCCCGGGGGCCGACCAGGATGACATGGAGATCCGAGCGATCTCGAACCGCGGCTATTGCGCCACGGATCGCCATTCCGGCCCCCCGGTCGCCACCCATGGCGTCAAGGGCAATCCTCACGAGCAATCGACCTATTTAATCTCTTCCTCAAGTTGGATGACGCTCCGGCCCTTGTACATGCCGCAACCGCCGCAGAGGCGATGGGGCATCTTCGGCTCGCCGCATTCACCGCAGGCGCCGATGCTCGGCTTGGTCAGGAAATCATGGGCCCGGCGCTGTCTGGTCCGCGAATGGGAATGTCTTCTCTTGGGTAAGGCCATGGTCGTTCCTCCGTCACACCCTCCGCTTCGGCGCCGATACACTGTCGGGCCGCCACGGACGGATGGATACTTATTTCTTGGTTGTAGTGAACTGTTTCAACTGCTGTAATACGGCAAAGGGGTTTGCCCTGCCGCCTGTCGCACAACTGCACTCTTCCTTGTTCAAATTTGCTCCGCACTGGGGACATACCCCCCGGCAGGTTTCTGAACAGAGGCTCTTCACGGGAAGCATGAGATAGAGCTGCTGCCGCAGCACATCGTCGAGATCGACCACCGATTCATCCAGGATCATGGTATCCAGGTCGTCGCCGACGTGCTCGATTTCCCGCAGATGCCAGGAATCCTCGGAGATTGTCTCCAGAAGCAGCTGCATTTCGGATTCCAAGACCAGGTTATACTGCTCAAGACAGCGGTCGCAGACAAGTGCCACCGTCGCCTTCAGCCATCCCTGCAACTCGACCTTGTCGTCCCCCTTGCGCTTCAGGCTGCACCGGACCTCCATCGGCCCCTGAACGACAAAATCCTGCTGCTCGTCAAGCCCCTCAATGGCCTGAAGTTCGTACTGATTGCCAGTGGGAGATATCTCGTTGAACCGGATCCGCATCGTTGCCACAACTCCAGGCAAGAAGGCCAATTGTAAAAAAAATGGAATTATACAGAATAGAGAAAAAAGCTGCCAGCGAAAAATGACAAGACTGCGGGGAAAGTGATGCGGCGACCAAGCCGTAACGGCTCAATCACGTTGAAATTTCAAGAAAAAGGAGTAGAAGGACAACGGGCCGGACGTCACTTCGCCCCCTTGACCAGCGGGACGTCCGGCAACGAGCGGGGTCAGGATTTGAGTTTTTCCTTCTCGATCTCGACTATCTTTTCCTCGAGCTGCTTGACCAGCCCGGCATATCCGTCCTTGCGCAGGATTTCCTTGAACTGCTCCATGTAATTGCGGATCAAACTGACGCCCTCGACCACCACGTCATAGGCCATCCACTGCTGGTCACGAAGCAGCATGATGTAGGAAACTGGGACGGACTTGCTCTTGTCCACCAGCATGGTCTGCACCTCGGCGCGATCGTCCTTGATCCGCTGCTGGAGGAATTCCACCTTCTGCCCGGCATACTCGTCGATCTTGTCGACATAGGCATTCTGCAGCAGTTTGGTGAACAACCGCTCGAACTCGCTCTGCTGCTTCTCGTCCATTTGCCGCCACTGCTGGCCTAGCACCCGTTTCGACATCTCCCGGAAATCAAACCGTTCCTGGGCCACGGTGACCAGTCGCTGCAACTGTTCTTTTTTGGTCAGGGTTTTCAGCTCGGGGTCGGACAGGGTATCAGTCACTTTCTTGACAAACGGGCGCATCTGCTCCGTGGGGTCAGGAGTCGCCGCGGCCGAGTCCTGGCCGCCAAATACGCCGGCAAAAAGGGAAACAACACAGACAACAACGACAAACAGTTTTCCACGTATCATGACTACACCTTCATCCCAGCGCCAGCCAGGTTGTTATTTGGTTACTGGAACAGAAAAATCGGAATGGCCGCGCATCTTGTCCCGCATCTGGAAGTAGCCGTTGCGGAAGGCCACATACGGGTCAAAGCTCAGTTTTTTCAACTCCTCGTACTGGCCGAGACGTAGCGACAGCCGGTTGATTGTGCTGGAGCCATACATCGTGCTCATGGTCAGGCTATCGTCATTCCAGGGATAATAGGAAGACATGGCCATGGAGTCAAGCACGGTTCCGGTCAGATCACGCATGGTGGAAGGCCCCAGGAAGGGCACGACCAGATACAGGCCGTCGCCGACGCCCCAGGTGGCAAAGGTTTCCCCAAGGGTGCCGTGGACCGGGGCAATCTGGAATTCCCTGGCGGCTGGATCGGCAAATCCAAAGACGCCGCAGGTGGTGTTGATGAGAAACCGGCCTAAAGCCCGGCCAGAGTCCTTGAACCGTCCCTGCAGGAGGCAATTGACCGAACGGATCGGCTCGCCCAGGTTGTTGAAGAAATTGCTGATACTACCGCGGATGTCAGCCGGCAGCACATGACTATAGCCGGTCGCCACCGGGTTGAGCACCCAGAGGAACAACCGGTCGTTAAAGGTGAACATCGCCCGGTTGAGCGGTTCGAGCGGGTCATAGACCTCGACCGTATCCTCGTCGTCCCTGTAGCTTTCGTCATCGAGGAAATCGACCGCAGCCCAGGCCTGACCGACACAGCTCAAGGTCAGCGCCAGCAGCAGTCCCCCTCGCAGCAACAGCTCACGGCATCCACGTTTCATGGCCAATCATCCTTGAATAAAGGTTATTTCCCCACCTGACCAAAGGCAAACTTGGAGATGAGGGATTCCAGATCCACCGACGACTCCGTGTCCACGATCGTCTCGCCGGCCTTGTACAGTTTCTCATCGCCGCCAAGGGTGATCTGGATCAGCTTGTCGCCAATAATGCCCTGGGACTTGACCGAGGCTATGGAATCCACCGGGATACTGACGCCGCGA
>CAZFPV010000120.1:0-6326 GCA_964521155.1 uncultured Desulfobulbus sp.
CATCGCCGCCGTGGACGACCTGGCCCTGCTGCCCGAAGGCGGCGACATTCTGGTGTTCATGCCCACCGAGCGCGATATCAACGACACCCTGGACGGCCTGCGCGACCGCTACGAGCAGAGCCACCTGCTGCTGCCGCTCTTCGGCCGCCTGCCCGCCGCGGACCAGCGCAGGATCTTCAAACCCGCGAGCAAGCGCAAGATCATCGTGGCCACCAACGTGGCCGAGACCTCGATCACCGTGCCCGGCATCCGTTGCGTGGTCGATACGGGCCTGGCCCGCATCGCCCGCTACAACCCGCGCACCGGCACCACCAGCCTGCGGGTCAGCCGCATCTCCCGGGCCAGCTGCGAGCAGCGCCGCGGCCGCTGCGGCCGCACCGGTCCGGGCATCTGCGTCCGCCTTTACAGCGAGGAGGATTTTGCCAGCCGCGAGGACTATACCGCCCCGGAGATCCAGCGCTCCAACCTGGCCGAGGTGGTGCTGCAGATGATCAACCTCCGCCTGGGCGACCCGGCCCACTTCCCCTTCATCGACCCGCCGCCGCCAGCCGCGGTCCGCGACGGCTACCGCATCCTCAGAGAGCTGGGCGCGATCAGCGGCGACGACCGGCTCACGGCCAATGGCCGGCTCATGGCCCGGCTGCCGCTGGATCCGCGCATCTCGCGGATCATCATCGAGGGCATGGCCCTGGGCGCGCCGCGCGAAGTGACGGTGCTCGCCGCTGCGCTCTCCATCCAGGACCCGCGGGTGCGGCCGCCGGACAAGGAGCACAAGGCCGACGAGGTGCACCGCCAGTTCGTGGACAAGCGCTCCGACTTCCTCACCCTGCTCAACATCTGGAACACCTTTTTCGCAGGCGATGAGGCCCCCTCCAAGTCGCGGCTGAGCCGCTTCTGCAAGGCCAACTTCCTCTCCTGGCAGCGGATGCGCGAGTGGATGGACGTGCACGAGCAGATCGGCCGCCTGCTGCGGGAGCACCGGGACCGCGCCACCGGCGGGGCCGCAGCCACCACCACTGCACCCCCCGATGCGTCCGGGAGCTACGATGCCGTCCACTGTGCCCTGGCGAGCGGTTTTTTGCGCAACATCTGCCAGAAGAAGGAAAAAAACCTCTACCTGGCCGCGGGTAACCGCGAGGTGGTGCTCTTCCCCGGATCCGGCCTGTACAACAAGGGGCCGCAGTGGGCCCTGGCCGCCGAATTCGTCGAAACCACCCAGCTGTTCGCCCGCACCGTGGCCGCCATCGAGCCGGACTGGCTGGAGCGGTTGGGCGGCGAGCTGTGCAAGCGCTCCTGGTCGGACCCGCACTGGGAAAAGAAGAGCGGCAAGGTGCTGGCCACCGAGCGGGTCAGCCTCTTTGGCCTGGTCATCGTGGCCGGCCGCCGGGTCGAATATGGCCGCATCAACGAGAAGACCCTGATCGAGGCGCGGGAGATCTTCATCCGCGCGGCGCTCGTCGGCGGCCAGCTGGGCGGCCAGTATCCCTTCCTCGAACACAACCAGGCCCTGGTGGCCCAATTCGCCGAGATGGAGGAACGGTTTCGCCGCCGCGACATCGTGGTCGACGAAGAGGTGCTGTACACCTTCTACGACAGCCGTCTGGGCAAGGTGTATGACCGTTTCACCCTCAACCGGCTGCTGCGCGGCAAGAAGAACGACGCCTTCCTGCGCATGAGCGAGGAGGACATCTGCAACGCGATCCCGGACAGCGAGGAACTGTATCGTTTTCCTGCCACACTGCGGGCCGGCGAAATCGAACTGGAACTGCGCTATTGCTTTGCCCCCGGCGACGAGGCCGACGGCGTCACTGCGCGCATCCCCCGCCATCTGATCGACCATCTCAACCCGCAGGTCTTCGAGTGGCTGGTACCGGGCCTGCTGCCGGAGAAGCTGCTCCTGCTCCTGAAACGCCTGCCCAAACAGCTGCGTCGCCGCCTGGTGCCCCTGCCGGACGCGGTGGACCGGCTGCTCGATGAGCTGGTCTTGTACCGGGGCTCGCTCTACCAGGAGCTCGAGCGGGCCATCCTGCGCGCCTTCCAGGTGGTTGTCCAGCGCGCCGACTGGCAGGCCGACACCCTGCCGCCGCACCTGCGCATGCGCTTTGTCTTGCTGGATGAGCATGGCCACCAGGTGGCGGTCGGCCGCTCCTTTGCCGAGCTGCAGGCCCATCGCGAGCGCACTGTCCTACCGACCGCGACCGGTGCGGCCAGCCTGCCGCCCCCACGCGAGATCGGGCCGGACGATCTTGATGGGATCGCGCAGCGCCTGCCGGTCATGGATGCTGGCGGGTGCCTTGCCGGTCTTTTTTTCCCGGCGCTCAAGGTGGACGAGCTGCACAACACGGTGGCGCTGCACTACCTTGACAGCGAACCGCAGAGCCGCCGCTGCAACCGGCTGGGGCTGCAGTTTCTCTACGGCCAGCACTTTGCCGCGGAGATGACGGCCATCCGCAAGCAGTGCAAGGCCGCGGTCACTGGCCACTCGGCCTCCTGGTTCAGCCTCGGGGCCAAAATCTCAGCCTCGGATCTGCGTGGCCTGCTCCAGGCCTTTATCCTGGATGCGGTCTTTGCAACCAGCGACGGCGCCCTGCCCACCCGGGCCGAATTCAGGGCCACGGTGGATCGATGCCGCGCCGAGGGCGTGCTCCGCACCGCCACGGCCTCGCTGGAGGCGGTGATTGCCACCCTGCGCCAGCGGCGCGACGTCAAGAGCCGGATCAACGACTGGGCCATGCGGGCAAAAAAGAGCCGCAGCTTTCATGAACAGCGCTACAACGAATACCTGGCCGCCCTGGAGCAGATCGTCCCGGACAACTTTCTCAAGACTCTGACCGCGACCGAACTGCAGCACAAGCCCAGGCATCTCCAGGCCCTGGCCGTGCGCATCGAGCGGGCCGAGCATGATCCGCAAAAAGACGGCAAGAAAGCCGAACGGCTGCGCCTGCCGCTCACCCGACTTGCCGAAATGGCCCATTTCAGCAGCCAATCCCCTGCCTGCCGCGCCTGCCAGCGCGAGTACCGCCAACTGGTCGAGGAGTACCGGGTCTCCATCTTTGCCCCGGAACTGGGCACCGCCCTGCCCGTGTCCGAGCAACGGCTCGAGCAGAAGTGGCAGGAACTGGACAACCTCTGCCGCCGGGTGGAGTGAGTGCAAGAGACTGCGCAGGATTCCCGCCGTTGCCCCGATCCCGGGAACAATTCGCACTCCTGCCAGGCGATGCTCCTGCGAAGGCAAGGCGCACTTCGCAGGAGCAACAACCCTCGGACCAGTTCTCCCGCAAGTCTTTCCTGGAGCAGGCGAATGTTGCATCCCAACTTCGACAGAGCGACCCGCCGCATTGTCCCTTGCCGCGGCAAGGCCATGGCGGTATGGTTTGCCTGCATACTATCGAGAATACGCGGGATATGCGCAGGACTGGCCCCACCACCATCTCGGTCGGATCGTCCCGCACCTCTTTTTTTCTTCCGCCCCTGCGCAAGGCCCTTGCCGCGGCAGGGGTCCGGCTCCACCCGCACGGCCGGCCACGGCCGCCAGGCCTTACAATACATCCATCATCCTTCCGGAGACTTGTTATGATTCAAGCCTACCTTGATGCCGCCGAACGCAGGCATGCCCAGGGAGTCCCGCCGCTGCCGCTCAATCAGGAGCAAACCCAGGCGGTAACCACGCTGCTTGAACGCGACCATGCCGACAGCGACCTGCTCCTGAACCTGCTGGCCGACCGGGTGGAACCGGGCGTGGGCCAGGCCGCCCGGGTGAAGGCCGCCTGGCTGGAGGCCGTCGCCTTTGGCCGGAACACATCACCATACCTGGATGCGCCGGGGGCGGTTACGCTCCTGGGGACCATGGGCGGCGGCTATAATGTCGCGGCCCTGGTGCGGCTGCTCGAACATCCACCCCTGGCGGACCGGGCAGCCAAGGCGCTGCAAGGGTTGATCAAGGTGTACGAGGCCTTTGACCAGGTTGAGAAACTGGCCGCCGGCAACAATCATGCCCGTGAAGTGCTCGCAAGCTGGGCCAGTGCCGAGTGGTTCGTGAACGGCCCGCCCCTGCCCGAGCGGATGCATCTGACCGTGTACAAGGTCGAGGGCGAGATCAATACCGACGATTTCTCGCCCGGCAACCAGGCCCAGAGTCGGGCCGACATTCCCCTGCACGCCACCTTCTTCGGCGGCAAACGCTTCCCGGGCGGAATCAAGGCCATCGCCGACATCCGTGACCAGGGCAAGGCGGTGGCCTTTGCCGGCGACGTGGTCGGCACCGGGTCCTCGCGCAAGTCGGCGATCAACTCCATGGCCTGGCACATCGGCGAGGACATCCCTTTCTGCCCCAACAAACGCCGGGGAGGCGTGGTCCTGGGATCGATCATCGCCCCGATCTTTCACGCCACCGCCCGGGACGCGGGCGTCCTGCCAGTGGTGGCGGACGTGACCGCGCTGCACACCGGCGATGAACTGATTCTGGATCTGCGGGCCTGGACGCTGACCACGGCCAGGGGCGAGACCATCCGCCTGGAGCCCCCGCCGGTCACCCTGCTGGATGAATACCGGGCCGGCGGCCGGCTCAATCTCATCATCGGCCGTAGCCTGACCCGCCAGGCCTGCACCTGTCTCGGCCTGCCCGAACCGGATTGCTTCGCCAACAGCGAGAATCCCCAGCCGCGTCCCGGTCAGCGCTACACCCTGGCCCAGAAGATGGTCGGCCGCGCCTGCGGTCTGGACGGGGTGCTGCCGGGCACGGTCTGCGAGCCCAGGATCGCGACCGTCGGTTCCCAGGACACCACCGGGCCGATGACGGTGCAGGAGATCGCCGAACTGGCTTGCCTGCGGTTCAAGACCGACCTGTACATGCAGTCGTTCTGCCATACCGCCGCCTATCCCAAGGCCTCGGATTTCGGACGCTGGCAGAGCATGACCGAAACCGCAATCAGCTGTGGCGGTGTAGCCCTCAAACCGGGCGACGGGGTTATCCACCCCTGGCTGAACCGGATGGTCATCCCGGACACTGTCGGCACCGGCGGCGATTCCCACACCCGCTTTCCCCTGGGCATCTCCTTTCCCGCCGGTTCGGGACTGGTCGCCTTTGCCGCGGCCCTCGGCTTCATGCCGCTGGAGATGCCGCAATCGGTGCTGGTGCGGTTCACCGGCCGCAGGCAACCGGGCATCACCGTCCGCGACATGGTCAACGCCATTCCCCACGAGGCTCTGCGCCAGGGGCTGCTGACCGTAGCCAAGCAGAACAAGAAAAACATCTTCGCCGGCGCCATCCTCGAGATCGAAGGCATTGACGACCTCAGCGTCGAGGAGGCCTTTGAGTTGAGCGACGCCTCGGCCGAGCGCAACGCCGCGGCCTGCACCCTGGCCCTGTCGCCTGCGGCGGTGATCGCCAATGTCCGCGAAAACGTGGCCCTGCTCAACCAGCTGATTGCCGACGGCTATCAGGATGCGGACTGTCTGCGCCGCCGGATTGCGGCCCTGGAACAGTGGCTGGCCGCGCCTGCCCTGCTCCGGCGGGACGAGGGCGCCGAGTATCTGGCGATGATTGATATTGACCTCAACACCCTCACCGAGCCCCTACTCGCCTGCCCCAACGATCCCGACGACGTCAGGCCGCTCGGCGAGGTGGCGGGTACGCGCATCGACGAGGCTTTCATCGGCTCCTGCATGACCCACCACCGTCACCTGCGGCATGCCGCCATCCTGCTGGAAGGCGAGGCCTACCCTGAAAGCCGGATATGGATCGCGCCCTCGACCAGGATGGATCAGGACCGCCTCCGCCAGGAAGGTCGAATGAGCGTGTTCGGCCAGCAGGGCTGCAAGGTGGAGATCCCAGGATGCAGCCTATGCATGGGCAACCAGGCCAGGGTCAAGCCAGGCGCCGTGGTGATCTCCACCTCGACCCGAAACTTTGACAACCGGCTGGGCGACGGCGCCAGGGTGTACCTGGCCTCGGCCGAACTGGCCGCGATCAGCGGTCTGCTGGGCCGAATTCCAACCCAGAGCGAGTACCAAGACCTGGTGGCGCGAAAAATCCCGCAGGCCTGAGGATGGCATCGCCCCTCGGAGGCGGTGATTCCAGAACATAGGCCGACGAGGGCTGGACAACAATGCAGAGTTTTGCCAACACCCTGACTTTTTCAGACTATCAAGCACGGAGAGCGAGGAAGCATCATGGAAAAAATCAAAGTGACCAACCCGGTCGTTGAACTTGACGGCGACGAAATGACCCGGATCATCTGGCAGTTCATCAAGGACAGGCTGATCCTGCCCTACCTGGATATCGACCTGAAATATTACGATTTGTCGATCCAGAACCGCGATGCCAG
>CAZFPV010000121.1:0-6315 GCA_964521155.1 uncultured Desulfobulbus sp.
AGGAGGAGACAAATTCCCGCAGGTTGGGATTGCTTTTCAGGGTCATGACCACCAGGCTGCCGACCAGCGGGATCAGGACCGCCAGCAGCAGGTTGGAGTTCTCAACGATTTGGGCGGTGGCGGCAACGGCTTCCATGGGCATAGTCTCCGGTTACCCCTGCAGATCGACAAGATCTTCGGTGTCGATGGTCTTGTAGTTCCGATAGACGGCGATCATGATGCTGACCGCGATGGCGGCTTCGGCGGCGGCGATCGCCATGATGAACAGGGCGACGATCTGGCCGACGGCCGGGTCGGGGGCGAGGAACCGGTTGAAGGCCATGAAGTTGGTCGAGGCGGCGGCTAGCACCAACTCCGAGGAGATCAGCATGCCGATGACCGTCCGCCGCGTCACCATGCCGTAGATGCCGAAAGCGAACAGCATGGCGCCAATGACCAGATAGGTGGTCAGACAGTTATAGAGATTCAGAATATGCATGGATCAGCTCCGTCCTCTGCGGGCAAGGACCAGCGCCCCGATGATGGCCATCAAGAGGACAATGGAGATCAGTTCAAACACCAGGGTGTGGGTGGTCAGAAGGGCCACCCCCATGGCCTTCATGTCGCCGGTTCCCTGCCGGGGAAAAACCTGCCACTGGGTCTTGGCCGCGAGCACGCTCAAGCCGGCAAAGAGCAGGGCCGCGGTGCTGAAACCGATGGGACCGGCCAGCGGCGCCGGGTTTTTCATACCCGAGACCTTCATATGATCGGGCGTTGCCATCATGACGCCGAAAGCGATCAGCACCGAGACCGCGCCGACGTAGATCAACAACTGCATCATCGCCAGGAAGGGGCTGAGGAGAAAATAATAGACCCCGGCGAGTCCGGTGAAACTGAGGGCCAGGCCGGCAACGGCGCGAACCAGTCGCTGCGAGCGCACCCTGCCCTTGGAGGCCACGGCAATGGCCGCGCCGACCACAACCATGGCAACCGTGACCAGAAAAATGACCCCGACCACGCCCTCCGCGGAAAATAAGCTCGGCGAGGCGTCGGGCTGACAGATTACGGTTTGCATCGGTTCTGTTCCTCCAGCCTGTGCATCAGATCCATGATGAAATCGCTTTTGTCAAAACTGACCAGATTGTATTCCCGGGAGAATCGCAGGGCGTTGAAGTTGCAGCTTTCCACGCAGGAGCCGCAGAGGCTGCACTTCGTAAAATCGAGCACGTAGCTGGTCAGTACCTTGCCCTTGCCGCCCTCGGCCTTCTTGCCGTCCAGACTGATGCATTCCGACGGGCAGGCCCGCTGGCACATGCCGCAGACCACGCAGTTGGGCTGTCCGGTCTCCTCGTTGCCGATCAGTTCAATGTGCCCCCGAAACAGGGGTGTCATGGTCGGAACCTCGTAGGGGTACTGTTCGGTCACCACCGGGCTGAAGAACTCCCGGGCGGTGATCGCCAGGCCCGTGATCAGACTCTTGCCGCCGATGATGATGTCACTCAGGTAGCTGTTCATGTTCAGAACACCTTGATCAGCAGGGCCGTCACCAGGAGGTTGGCCAGGGAGAACGGGATCAGTATTTTCCAGGAAAGATTGAGCAGGCGGTAGATTTGGGTGCGGGGATAGGTCCAGCGGATCCAGATGAAGGTAAATATGAGGAGGTAGATCTTGAGGAGGAACCACCACACACCCGGAACCAGCCCGAAGGGGCAGCCCCAGCCGCCGAGGAACAGGGTGGCGGTCAGACAGGCGCCGACCACGATGTTGAGGTACTCGCCCATCATGAACAGACCAAAACCCATGGAACCGTACTCGGTCATGAAGCCGGCCACCAGTTCGCTCTCGGCCTCGGCCATGTCAAAGGGCGCTCGATTGGTTTCAGCCACTGAACAGATAAAGAAGATAATGAAGGAGATCCACATGGTCAAAAAATGACCGTTCTCCAGGCGGAAGAGGTTCCAGTGCCAGAACCCTCCCTGCTGATCAAGCGCAATCTGGCGCAGATCCATGGAGTTGGTGATCATCACCACGGTGATGGTGGTCACCAGCATGGGGATCTCGTAGGCCAGGTTCTGGGACACGGCGCGCGCGGCCGAGATGATCGCGTACTTGTTGCCCGAGGCCCAGCCGCCCAGGAGGACGGCCATCATGCCGATGGAGGCCAGGGAAAACAGGAGCAGGACCGACAGCTCCATGGCGCGGGCACCGATATTCTCGGAAAAGGGAATCACCGCCATGGAGGTGATGGCCGGAATCATGGCCAGCACCGGCGCCACCCGGAAAAGGATGCCATCCACGCCCTGGGGCACCACCAGTTGCTTGCTCAGGAGCTTGATGCCGTCGGCCAGGGGCTGGGCCAGGCCGGCAAACCCGGCCTCGCAGGGACCGATGCGCCGCTGGATGCGGGCCGCGCCTTTGCGTTCGCACCAGCCGAGATAGGCGGCGTTAAGACCGGCAAAGGCCATGATGCCCACCAGGTACAGCAGCGCGCGCCAAAGACTTGTTTCCATATCGTTTCGCGACCTCTCTAACGATCAATCTCGGGAATGACCAGATCCAGACTGCCCATGAAGGCGAGCGCGTCGGCCAACAGCATGCCTTCGGCCACCTCGCCGTACAAGCTCAGGTTGGAAAAGGTCGGCGACCGCAGCTTGAGTTTGTAGGGGTTCTTGCCGCCGTCGCAGACCAGCCGGTGACCGAGCGATCCGCGGGCGGTTTCCACCGCCGAATAGTAGCAGCCGGCCTCGGGCTTGAGCACCTTGGGGGCCTTGCCCATGACCGGACCGCCGGGCAGTTTGTCCAGCGCCTGCTCGATGATTCGCATCGACTGCTCCATCTCATGCATGCGCACCAGGTAGCGGGCCATGGAGTCGCACTCATGGAAAACCGGGACGTCGAAATCAAACTCGGGATAGACCGAATAGGGTTCGTTCTTGCGGATATCGTAGTCGATTCCCGACCCCCTGGCCACCGGACCGGTGGCGCCGTAGCGGCGGCACTGTTCGGCGCTGATAATGCCGATGTCCTTGATCCGCTTGATCAGGATGATGTTGTGGGTGACGAGATCGTGGTACAGCCTGGGCATGCGGCCGCGCAACCGGGTGATGAATTCGCGCGTGCCGGCGATGAATTCGTCGTCGATGTCGTTGTAGACGCCGCCGAAGCGCATGTAGCAGTAGGTCAGCCGCGACCCGGTGACCCGTTCGAGCAGGTCGATGATTTTCTCGCGGTCATCGAAGGCGTAAAGCAGCGGCGTGAACCCGCCCAGATCGAGCAGGAAGGCGGCCCACCAGAGGAGATGGCTGGCGATCCGGTTGAGCTCGACGGTGATCACCCGGATGTATTCGGCCCGTTCGGGCACCTCGATGCCGGCAGCCTTTTCCACCACCAGGGCCCAGCCGTGATTGAAGGCCAGGGCGTGGAGATAATCCATGCGGGCGGTGTTGGGCATGAACTGGGCAAAGCTGCCGCCCTCGGCCATCTTCTCATGCATGCGGTGGATGTAGCCCAGCACCGGTTCGGCCTTGACGATGTACTCGCCGTCCATGGTGAGCTTGACCCGCAACACCCCGTGGGTCGCCGGATGCTGCGGCCCCAGGTTGAGGACGAAGGTCTCATCTTCCCGTAACTGGATGGGCCCGCTCATGGCTTGTAATCCTTGCGAAGGGGGTGGAAATCAGCGTCTTCCGGCAGCAGGATGCGGATCAGATTGGGGTGCCCCTGAAATTGCACCCCGTAGAAGTCGAAGGTCTCTCGCTCATGCCAGTCGGCAGCGGGGAAGACCCCGGTGATGGTCGGCATGGACGGCTCGTCGCGGGGAACACAAGCGCGCACCATGACACGGCAGTGCTCGCCGCCGAGGCGGTTGTAGTCGTAGATAACCTCCATCTGCCCCCGGTCCAGCCAGTCGACGCCGGCGATGGACTCGAGGAAATACCCCTCCTGGTCCATGATGCGGGCAACCTCCACCACCTGGTCCGGTCGGCAGAGGACATCAAGATGACTGCCATGCCTGGCCGGGTCGATGGCGAGCACGCCGGGCTCCCTCGGCAGGGCCTCCTTGGCCTGTTCGGCGTCCGCGGCCACGGCAACCGCGACCTGCACGGGAAGCAACTCGGCCAGGGCGGCCTGGGTTCTGTTGAGCAGATCCATGATCGTCCTCCCGTTCAGCCCGGATGGACCCGCGGCCAGCGCCGCTTGCCGGTAATCTTTTCTTCCAGAGTCATGATGCCCTCAAGCAAGGCCTCGGGCCGCGGCGGACAGCCGGGGATGTAGACGTCGACCGGAAAAAGCTTGTCCGCGCCCTCAACCACGTTGTAGTTGTCCTTGACCTTGAAAGGCCCACCGGAAATGGCGCAGTTGCCCATGGCGATCACCCATTTGGGTTCGGACATCTGATCGTAGAGGGTCTTGACCGCCAATTCCAGCTTCTTGTTGATGGTGCCGGCGACGATCATGACGTCGGACTGCCGCGGCGATGGCCGGAACACCTCGGCGCCGAAGCGGGAGATGTCGTAGCGGGACCCGCCGGTGCACATCATCTCGATGGCGCAGCAAGCCAACCCGAAGGTCATGGGCCAGAGGGAATTGGCTCGGCCGAGATTGAGCAGCGCATCGAGCTGGGCGAAATGAACTACTGATGCTGGTAGGACTTCTGTTCCCATTTAAACACTCCTTTCACCCAGGCATAGACAATGGCTAACGAGAGAATGCCGACAAAGAGCAAAATCTCGAAGAAGTCCCTGATGACAAACTCGGGGCTGTTGTAGGCAACAGCCACCGGGAAGAGAAACACCACATCCACGTCAAAAGCGAGGAAAATAAGGGCGTAGAGATAGTAGACGATGCCAAAGCGAATCCAAGCGGTGCCGATGGGCTCCATGCCGCATTCGATGAGCTGGCCCGACCGGCCCGCGGTCTGCCTGGTGTGCGAAGTCGGACTGAGCAGCCTGACGATGATGATCGGACCGATCCCGAATGCCAGCGCACCGAGCAGAAAGATTGTGATATAGATGATGGTGGTAAGATGGGTCTGATCCATTCGCCTCCCCCTTGCTTGATTGCGATCACGGGGCTCAAACAGGTCCGTTGGAATGCGCGGACGCCCCCCAATGGACTGCTGTTTTCTGCATCAATGAAACTGATGTTTCCAATCAACACATCTTATCAAGCTACTGAAATCAAATGCTGTTGTCAAGCACTATCACGGTCGAGCTTACTTGCTTCAGAACACTTTTCAAGGTGGAAACACACTTCCTGGCCGGAAAATCATTGACCATTTCAGCGGAGATGGTAGCTTAGCCCTGGCTACTTCAATTACAATCATGAATGTGATCAATCAGGCTGATACAACGCGGCGCCATGGCAATTACCTTCAGACAACTGGAAATTTTCATCGCGGTCGCTGAAACGCAGCAGGTCACCCGGGCCAGCAAACGGCTGCACCTGACCCAGTCGGCGGTGAGCATGGCCCTTGGCGAACTGGAGAGCCAGCTGGCTGGTCCGCTGTTCGACCGCCACGGCCGCAGCCTGCTGCTCAACGACCGTGGGCGCTATCTCCTGCCCCTGTCCAAGCAGATCCTGCATCAGGTCGCCAACATCGAGACCATCCTCACCGAGCAGCAGGGCCGGATCGCGGGCGTGCTTGAAATCGCCGCCAGTTCGACCATCGGCAACTACGTCCTGCCCTATCTCATCGGGGCCTTCATGCAGCTGCATCCCGAGGCCCACATCAACATGCTGGTGGGCAACACCATGACTGCGGAAAAGCTGGTGGCCAGCGGACAGGCGGACCTGGGCTTCGTCGAGGGCGACATCAACATCGACACCCTGATAGCCACCTCCTGGTTCGAGGACGAACTGGGGATCATTGTCAGCTCGGCCCACAAGCTGGCGGAACGGGACACGTTTCACATCCCGGACGATCTCAGGGAAACGAGCTGGGTGATGCGCGAGGAGGGGTCGGGAACAGGCGAGATCTTCACCAAGAAGCTCGGCCGCTTTGCCTCGATGCTCAAGGTGGTCACCCGCACCGGCCATACCGAGGCGATCAAGAAGGCGGTCGAGTCAGGGGTGGGCGCAGCCTGCCTGTCCATGCTGACAGTCTGCCGCGAGGCCGAGGAAGGGTGGCTGAAGATCCTGCCCATCGAGGGTATGGACATGAGTCGCCAGTTCTGGATCGTCCAGCACAAGGACAAGATCATCACCCGACTGATGGCCGAATTCCTCAAGTTCTGCGAGGTGGTGGCAGCGAATCATCTCGGCCGCGAATGCCTCTCCTCTCCCTGGAAGCTGCAGTCCCTGCTGGCCAGATGCAAAAGCGAAGGCTTCGCGGGC
>CAZFPV010000122.1:0-3115 GCA_964521155.1 uncultured Desulfobulbus sp.
GATTACCACCCTGTCCACCAAGGCCGGGTATCTCGGCGAGGACTCCAGGGACGGTTTCAAGCTGGCCATCGACCAGGAGGGCGGCGCCCTTGGCGGCGTGCCGGTCGAGTTGCTGGTCGAGGACGACGAGACCAAACCGGCCAAGGGCCTGCAGATCGCCGAGCGGTTCATGAAGAAGGACGGCGTCCGCATCCTCACCGGCATCGTCTTCTCCAACGTCGCCGTGGCCGTAGTGCCCAAGGCTGTCAAGGAGGACGTCATCTACCTGAGCACCAACGCCGCACCCTCCAACTTGGCCGGCAAGGACTGCCATCCCAACTACTTCAGCGTCTCCTACCAGAACGACAATCCCGACGAGGTGGTCGGCCAGTACGTCACCGACGCCGGCCACAAGACCGTCTACCTGCTGGCGCCGAACTACCCGGCCGGCAAGGACCACCTCACCGGCTTCAAGCGCTATTACAAGGGTACCGTGGCCAAGGAGGTCTACACCAAGCTTGACCAGGCCGACTATGCCGCCGAAATCGCCGACATCCGCGCCGCCAAGCCCGAAGCGGTCTATTTCTTTCTCCCTGGCGGCATGGGCATCAATTTCCTCAAGCAGTACGAGCAGTCCGGCCTGAACGCCACCATCCCGGTCTACGGCCCTGCCTTCTCCTTTGACGAGCGCATCCTCCAAGCGGTCGGTTCCGCCGCCCTCGGGGTCAAGAACGGCTCCCAGTGGGTGCATGATCTGGACAACCCGGCCAACAATCAGTTCGTCGCCGCCTACCAGAAGGCCTACGGCCGCATGCCGACCCTCTACGCCAGCCAGGGCTACGACACCGCCCGCCTGCTGGCCAGCGCCCTGAAGGCGGTCGGCGGCAAGCTCGACAACCTCGACGCCTTCCGGGCCGCGCTCAGGAAGGCCGATTTCCAGTCCACCCGCGGCAACTTCACCTTTGGCAAGAACCAACACCCGATAAACGACTGGTACATCCGCGAGGTGATCAAGACCGAGGACGGCAGGTTCACCAACCGCACCCTGAAGAAGGTGTTCACCAACCACGTTGACGCCTACGCCGCCGAATGCTCGATGTAATCCCCCGCTGCGCCGCCCCGGGTCGCCATCGGCCCGGAGCCTGGCCACGCTGAGCCGCATCCATGCTCGTTCTTGAACAGATCCTCAACGGCCTGCAACTCGGCATCACCCTCTTTCTCATGTCCGCCGGGCTGACGCTGGTCTTCGGCATCATGCAGGTGATCAACCTGGCTCACGGCTCCTTCTACATGATCGGCGCCTATGTGGGGGCGACGGTGGCCGCGGCCTCGGGCTCCTTTCTCCTGGGCATTGTCGCGGCCATTGCCGCCGCCGGCCTGGCCGGGATGATCGTCGAGATCCTGCTGCTCCGCCGCCTGTACCGGCGCGAGCACCTGGCCCAGGTGCTGGCCACCTTTGGCCTCATTCTTTTCTGCAACGAGCTGACCCGCATGATCTGGGGCCGGCAGCCCCTGTTCATGGAGGCGCCGCCCTGGCTGGCCGGCAGCATCGAGCTGCTGCCGCAGCTGTTCTATCCTGCCTACCGCCTGGCGGTGATCGCGGTCGGCCTGCTGGTGGCGGTGCTGCTCTGGTTTCTCCTTGCCCGCACCCGGCTGGGCATGCGCATCCGGGCCGGGGCCTCCAACCGGGAGATGATCGCGGCCCTCGGGGTCAATATCAACCTGCTCTATACCCTGGTCTTCGGGCTTGGCGCCCTGCTGGCCGGGCTGGCCGGGGTCATGGCCGGACCGATCCTCGCGGTCGAGTCCGGGATGGGCGAGAGTATTCTCATCCTCACCTTTGTCGTCATCGTCATCGGCGGCATCGGCTCGGTGCGCGGCGCCGTTGTCGGGGCCCTGCTGGTGGGCCTGGTGGACACCCTGGGCAGGGCCTTCCTGCCGACCCTGTTCCGGCTGCTGCTGCCTACGGCCCAGGCCGACGCGGCCGCCGCCTCGCTGGCCTCGATCGCCATCTACGTGCTCATGGCCGGAGTGCTCATCTGGCGGCCCCGCGGCCTCTTCCCCGCCCAGGCATGAAGGCCGTCCTTTCCCGCAAAACCCTGACCCTGGCAGGAACCCTGCTGCTCCTGGCCTGCCTGCCCCTGCTGGCCGGGTGGCTGGGTAACAGCTACCTGGTCTCGTTGTTCACCCGGGTGCTGATCTACGCCATGGCTGCGGTCAGCCTGGATCTGCTGCTCGGCTACGGCAACCTGATCAGCCTGGGACACGCCGCCTTTGTCGGCGTCGGCGCCTATGTGGTCGGCATCTGCCACCAGCACGCGGCCCAGTCCGAATTGATCTGGGGCCTCTTCCCCGGCAGCGAAAACGCGCTCGTCGTCTGGCCGCTGGCGGTGCTGACGGCCGCTGTGTTCGCGCTGGTCATCGGCGCACTCAGCCTGCGCACCAGCGGCATGCACTTCATCATGATTACCCTGGCCTTTGCTCAGATGCTCCACTACCTGTTCATTGGCCTTGAGCATTACGGCGGCGACGACGGCATCGTCATGACCGCCCGCAACACCCTGCCCGGCCTCGATCTGGCCACAGACAGCCACCTCTACTATCTCTGCCTGGGCCTGTTGCTGATTATCCTGCTGGCCGCGCACCGCCTGGTGCGCTCGCGCTTTGGCCTGGTGCTGCGGGCCGCCAGCCACAACACCGAGCGCATCCACTGTCTGGGCATCAACGCCTACCCCCATCGGCTGACCGGCTTCGTCATCGCCGGGGCCATCGCCGGCCTGGCCGGCGCCCTGCTCGCCAATCAGGCGACCTATGTCAGTCCGGGGCTGCTGCATTGGACCCTGTCGGGCGAGCTGATGGTCATGGTCCTGCTGGGCGGGCTCGGCAGCCTTGTCGGGCCGATGTTCGGCGCAGCCTTGTTCCTGCTCCTGGAAGAGACGCTCGCCATGTACACTGAGCACTGGATGGTCTTCATGGGGCCGATCCTCATCGTGGTGGTCCTCTTCGCCCGCAGGGGCATCTTCGGCCTGCTGGTCGGCCGGGAGCGCGGGGATGACTGAGCCGATCCTCCAGGTGCGGCATCTGCGCAAAGCCTACGGCGCCCTGCTGGCCACCAACGACCTCTCCTTCGACGTGG
>CAZFPV010000122.1:3125-6296 GCA_964521155.1 uncultured Desulfobulbus sp.
CGACGTGGCCAGGGGCGAGGTCCACGCCCTCATCGGCCCCAACGGCGCCGGCAAGACCACCCTGGTCAACCAGCTCAGCGGCCTGCTCCGCCCGGACTCGGGCAGCATCCTCTTTGATGGCGAGGAGATAAGCCGCATGAAACCCTGGCGCCGCGCCACCCTGGGGCTGGCCCGTTCCTTCCAGATTACCTCCATCTTCGACCACCTCAGCGTTGCCGAAAACCTGGCCCTGGCTATCCTGGCCCAGAATGGCCACCACTTCCGCTTCTGGCAGAAGGCGCTTGACAGCCCGCTGGTGCGGCGCAATATGCCGACGATGCTTGCGCGGATCGACCTCGCCGAACAGGAGGACCGACCGGCGCGCACCCTCAGCCACGGCCAGAAGAAGCAGCTGGAAGTGGGCATGGCCCTGGCCGGCGCCCCCAGGTTGCTGATTTTCGACGAGCCCATGGCCGGGCTCGGACCGGGCGGCACGGTGGAGATGTCCAAACTGCTCCGCGCCCTCAAGGGAAGCATGACCATCCTCCTGGTTGAACACGACATGGAGGCGGTGTTCAGCCTGGCCGACCGGATCACGGTGCTGGTCTACGGCCGCAACCTCGCCACCGGCACGCCGGCCGAGATCCGCGCCAACGCCGCGGTGCGCGCGGCCTATCTGGGGGAGGGCTGAGCATGCTCCAACTTGAGGCCGTCAACACCTTCTACGGCTCGAACCAGGCCTTGTTCGATGTGACCCTGGCCATCGGCGAACACGAGGTCGTCACCCTCTTGGGCCGCAACGGCATGGGCAAGAGCACCACCGTTAAATCGATCATCGGCATCCAGCCCGCGCGCAGCGGCCGCATCACCTTTGCCGGCCGGCGCATCGAACGGCTGGCCAGCCATGAGATCGCCCGCCTGGGCATCGGCCTTGTGCCCGAGGGGCGACAGATCTTCCCCAACCTGACGGTGCGGGAAAACATGATCGCCACCGCCGCCAACCGCCACGGGACCGCCAGGCCGTTTCAGCTTGCCGATGTGCTCGCCCTGTTTCCCCGCCTGGGCGAGCGGCTGGGCCATTACGGCAACCAGTTGTCTGGCGGCGAGCAGCAGATGCTGGCCATCGCCCGGGCCCTGCTGACCAATCCCACCCTGCTTATCCTCGACGAGGCCACCGAGGGCCTCGCCCCCCTGATCCGAACCGAGATCTGGCGAGTGCTGACTCTGTTGAAGGACAAGGGCCTGTCCATCCTGGTGATCGACAAACATCTGGAAAACCTGCTCGCGCTGGCAGACCGGCACTATATCATGGAGAAGGGCGCCGTGGTCTGGTCCGGACAAACAGAGGCCCTGCGCCACGACCAGGCCCTCAAGGCCCGTTACCTGGGCGTATGACCCCTCCGCCGGCGTCTTGCCGCCGCCGCTCACTTTTCGCTTGCATTTCTGTTTCCGTCAGAATTAAGTACCGTCGCTGCACCTTTCCTCGATAATTTGTTTTCATTTGCCGGATTCGTCAATTTCGACCGGACCAGAAATGCTGATCGATCCCATCAACATCGCCATCATCAACCACCTCCGCGACGGCAGAATGTCCTTCCGCCAGATCGCCGACGATCTCTCCCTGGCCGAGGGCACGGTGCGTTCACGGGTGCGCCGGCTAACCGAGGAGGGGGTGCTCTCGATCAGCGGCCTGGTCAACCCCGAGGCCTTGCCCGACCAGCAGATCATCATGGTGGGCGTCCGCGTCCAGGGTATGGAGTTGGTGAAGAAGGGCGAGGAGTTCAGCCGGCTGCGCGGGGTCATTTCGGTCTGCGTGGTCACCGGCCAGTTCGACCTGATCGTCACCGCCATGCTCGGCAAAGGCTTCGGTCTGCTTGAATTCTTCACCGAGGAGGTGGCGCGGATCGACAATTTGCGCTCGGTCGAGACCTTTGTCGTCTACAAGAGTTTCAACCTCAGGGTGCCCCTGACCGGCCAGCCGGTGCTCGAGCCCCTTGGGGAATGCAGGTGAAATCCACCGGGAGACCGCCCATGGAAGAAGAACGGAAAACCACTGCGCTGCACGGATGGCACCTCGGCCGCAGCGCCAACATGGCCTGTTTCGGCGGCTACCGCATGCCGCTCTGGTATCCGGCCGGAGCCAAGGCCGAGCATCTGGCGGTGATCACCGCCGCGGGCCTGTTCGACACCAGCCACATGGCGGTGCTGGCCCTGCGCGGCCCGGCGGTGCGCGCCCTGCTGCAGCGCTGCTTTTCCAAAGACCTGGAGCGCTGCCTCGGCCCGAAGAAGACACCCTTGGTCGCCGGCCGCTGCGTCTATGGCGTCTTTCTCGACGAAACCGCCGGGGTGATCGATGACGCCATCGTCTACCAGTGCGGGCCGGAGGATTATATGATCGTGGTCAACGCCTCCATGGGCGCGCCGGTGACCGCCCATCTGCGGGCGCATGCCGGCGCAGGCGCGGACATCCTCGATCTCAGCGACCAAGTCGGCAAGATGGACCTCCAGGGCCCCAAGGCGGCGCGGATCCTGGCCCGGGTGCTCAAGGACCCGGCCGCGGTCTTCGAAGGCATGATCTACTTCTCCTTCACGGGCGGTTTCGATGCGGCCATCCTGCCCGCCGCGGGCGCGGCCCTGACCGACGGCACGCCGGTGATGGTCTCGCGCACCGGCTACACCGGCGAGTTCGGGTTCGAGCTGTTCATTGCCCCTCAGCACATTGATCGACTGTGGACGCTCCTGCTTGAAGCCGGCGCGGACGACGGCATCCTGCCCTGCGGCCTGGCCGCCCGCGACTCGCTGCGCGCCGGCGCCGGCCTGCCGCTGTCGCATCAGGACATCGGCCCCTGGTTCTTCGGCCACAATCCCTGGATGTTTGTCCTGCCCACCACCGGACCGGGCAACCAGTTCAGCAAGGACTTTGTTGGCGCGACCGCGCTCAAGGCCGGCGGCGACGGCCGCCACACCCTGGCTTTCGCGGGTTTTGACCCGCGCAAGATCACCATCGGCGAGACCAGCCGGGTCACCGACCTGGACGGCCGGGTGCTGGGCGATATCCTCACCTGCACCACCGACATGGCCATCGACCGGGTGGACAATCGGATCGTCAGCCTGGCAACCCCGGTGGAGGCCGGCCGGCCCGAGACCTTTGCCCCGCGCGGACTGTGCTGCGGCTTTGTCCGCGTCGAATCC
>CAZFPV010000123.1:0-6258 GCA_964521155.1 uncultured Desulfobulbus sp.
AATCTGAGGTGGAAACCCTGCAGCGTCAGCTGGAGGAGACCCGTGACCAGCTGACGCTGCAGGGTTTCCACCTCAGATTCCCGGTCGACCATCTCCTCCGCGAGGGTTTCCCCCTCAGCCAGGTCCGCGGGAGCCCCAGTCGCCTGCTGCCCGCCGGCAGTTTCCTGTTCCTTGGTTTCGTCCACCACCGATATGCTCCCTCTTCTGGTTCTTTGATTTTTTGTTGTTGAGCTTCCCGCTCAGCCTGTTCCGCACGGGGGGCCGGACAAATCTGGTCCGAACAATAAGGATGGCAAAATACCGTGTCAAGGGAAGCGGGAAGGGTTTTACGGCCGCGAAATCTGCCCCGGAACCAGCCGGAGAATCAGCGGAAAACAAAAAAAATCCCCCTGGCGCCGTGGGGCGTTCCAGGGGGTTTTGATCAAGCGGCCGGGGGTCGCCCGCGGTCAGCTGCAATGGGCGCAGCTCTGCTGGGAGGCGATGTAGCGGCGAATGCTGTCGGCGATGGTATTGAAGATCTGCACAAAATCCGCCTCGTCCTTTTCCAGCAAGGTGATGCGGAAGCCCTGCAGGTCGGTGGCAAACGAGGAGAGCGGCACCACGCAGATGCCGGTGGCCGCCAGCAGGTAGTAGACAAAACGCTTGTCCGGCTGGACGTTGGAGCCGGAGACCAGCCGTTCCACCGTCTCGCGCACCTCTTCGCTTTTGATGGGCAAGGTCTGGAGGTGGTTGAGCAGTCCCCGTTCAAACACCGCGCTCATATAGAAGGCGCCGTTGGTCCGGTTGACCAGCAGCCCCTTGACATTCTTGAGGATGTTGTAGGCCAGGTTGGAGTAGTGCTCGTAGCGCTTGATCCGGTTCTTGAGATGAACCGTGTACTGGGGATGTTCCTTGATCCGCGGCAGCACCGCCTGCGGCAGGGTGGTCGAGCAGACCTCGAGCATCTTGGCGTTGAGGATCGACTGCACGTAGGTGGCGAACATCGGGTCGCGGCGGCGGTTGTAGACCTCGATCCAGCCGCAGCGGCTGCCCGGCCAGGGCATCTCCTTGCTGATGCCGCGCATGCAGATCGCCGGTACCTTGTCGCCGATGACCGTGCACAGCGGCGCGCTCACCGTGCCGTTGTAGGTCATGTTCTGGTAGATCTCGTCACAGATGATGAACAGGTCGTTCTTCTCGCAGATCTCGACCAGGGCCCGCATGACGTCGGCCGGGTAGACTGCGCCGGTGGGGTTGTCCGGGTTGATCAGCAGAATGCCTGCCACCGCCGGGTTGTACTTGATATGGTTCTCGATATCCTCCAGATCCGGGTACCAGAGGTGGTTGGGATCGAGGATATAGGTCACCGGCTGGTCGCCCGCGTGCGCCGCCTCGGCGGAACTGTGGGTGGTGTAGCTCGGCGTGGGCACGATCACCCGGGCTGTGGGCTTCAAAAATCCGTACACCTTGGAAATGGCGTCGCCCAGGCCGTTGAAGAAGATGACGTCGTCAGCGTCAATCCGTACCCCGCCCATGCGGTTGGTGCATTCAGCCACATATTCGCGGGTCGCGAGCAGCCCCTTGGTCGGGCTGTAGGCATAGGTGGCGTCTTCGTGCACTGCTTCGGCGACGATGGCCTTCATCCAGTCGGGAATCTGCTCGCCTTTGGCGACGGGGTCGCCGATATTTTCCCAGTTGACCTGCACGCCAAGCTTTTCGAGCTTCTCAGCGACACAGACAATATTGCGGATTTCGTAATTCAACTCACCCGCGCCGATGTGCAAAATATCAGTACGCATGCAACACGCTATCGATTTTCAAGTGATGGAAGGGGTCGGCATCGTTCCGCAAGGACGGGGAGATGCCGCATGGTCCGCAGAAAAAGCAAGTGGGCGTCTTACCACAGGGGGCGGGAGGCGTCAACCGCCCATTTATGGAGCAAGCGGCGGGGAGGTGTATTCCAGATGGGTCAGAGGCGCTGACAGCAGCGTCCCCTGGACCAGGTCGCAGCCGTGCTCGCGCAGGAAGCGCAACTGTGCCTCCTGCTCCACGCCCGGGGCAAGGACCACGGTCCCCAGGGCGTGGCCGAGGGGGATGAGGGCGGCAACCAGCCGGGCCGCGTGGGCGTCGTCGAGCATCCCGGCCACCAGTTGCCGGCACACTGCCAAGCGGTGCAGCGGCAACTGCGCCAGGCGGGCCAGGCAGCCCGGACCGCTGCCGGCATCATTGACCGCGAGAGGAAATCCCAGGCGGCCGATCTCGAGGATGCGCTCCCACAGTGGGCCCGAGGCCTCGGCAATGGCCCGCTCCCGCAACTCGAAGACCAGCAGGCCCGGCTCGATGCCGCGATCGGCAACCACCCGTTCGATCTGGGGAAGAAAATCCGCGTCCAACAGCTGCCTGGTGGCGACATGGACCGTCACCGGCCGGATCGGGATCTGTCGTTCGCGCCAGAGGCACAAGTGTTCGGCCACCGTCTCCAGGGTCCAGGTGGTGATGGTGCCGAGCAGGCCGCATTCCGCCGCCTCGGCGATGAATGCTTCCGGCGGCTGCAGCCCCATGCGGGGATGCCGCCAGCGCAGGAGCGACTCCAACCCGACCACCCGACCGGAAGAAACTTCGTGCTGGGGCTGGTATTCAAGCAGAAACTGCCCATGCTCAAGGGCCTCGCGAAAATGCTCCTGCCGCAGTTGCGGCCGCCGGCTGTCACGGCCCATGCCCTCGCGGTACAGAAGAAAGGTGTTTCGTCCCTGCTCCTTGGCCGCATAGAGGGCCACATCGGCGCACTTGATCACCCCTTCGATATCGCCGTCGTCCTGGGGAAACAGGGCGATGCCGATACTGGTGGAGACCTGCAGCTCATGGCCGCCGGCCACTATCGGCCGGGCAAAGCTTTCCAATATCTTGCCAGCGATGGACGCCGCATCCTCGGGCCGGCCGATGTCTTCAAGGACAAAGATAAACTCGTCGCCGCCCAGCCGGGCCACGGTGTCATACTGGCGGCACTGCCGCTCAAGCCGCCCCGCCACCTCGATCAGGAGGGCGTCGCCAACGTCGTGACCCAGGGTGTCATTGATCAGCTTGAACCGGTCCAGGTCGAGAAACAGCACGGCCACGCTCGTATGCCTTCGCATGGCCTTCATGGCCGCCTGGTTGAGCCGGTCCTTGAACAGCAGCCGGTTGGGCAGGCCGGTCAGGGAGTCGTGATGCGCCAGGCGGTAGAGGTGCGACTGGCTGGCCCGCAGTTCCTCCTCGATACGCAGCCGGTCGGTAATGTCGCGCGCCACCTCGATGATCCCGTACAACTCGCCGTGATCGTCCCGAAGCGGCGAAACCTCCAACTCGAAGGTGTTGTTGATGTTGTTGCCGTGGTACGGGTTGTGAATCAGCTTGACCTGCTGGCGGCTGTTTCTGACCGCCTCGACGGGGCAGGGGTAGCGGTTGTCCCGACAGGGCCGGTAGGCGTTGCAGAACAGCTGGTAGCATTTCCGGCCCTCCATGGCTGCCGTATCCTCGCCGCCCAGAAACAGCCAGGCCGCAGCCCGGTTGATCAGCAGCAGGTTGAAATCCAGATCAATGACCATCACCGGGTCTCCGGCGCTGTCGATCACCGTCTGGAGGAAGCTTCGCTCGCGGTCAACGCGGTCATGCAGCTGCCGTTGCACCGCCGTGACCGCCTGCTCCTGCTTTTTCTGCAGAGTGATGTTCTGGTGGGTGCCGGTCATGCGCACCGGCATGTTGTTGGCGTCCCGTTCCACCACCCGGCCCCGGTCCAGATACCAGGCCCATTCGCCGTCCCGGTCGCGGACCCGGTACTCGATCCGGTACTCTTCGCTCTTGCCCAGGAGGTGCTCATTGAGTACGGCAAGCACCCGGTCCTTGTCCTCGGGGTGGATGACCCGACCGAGCGTGCCCAGGGTTTCCCCGCCAGCCCGATAATCGAGATACTCGCGCTGGTCCGGGCTGGTGTACATCTCGCCGGTGCGGATGTTCCAGTCCCAGAGGCCGGCTTGGGTGGCGTGCAGGGCCAGTTCGTAGCGCTCCTCGGCCCGGGTGAGTTCGAGTTCGCGCTGTTTGGCAACCTCGGCGGCAAACAGCTGTCGCAGGGACTGGGTCAGGGACCCGGCCAGTTCGGCCACGATTTCGTATTCGGCTGGCTCGGGCTGGATGCCTTCCGGCAGACGTACCAGGAGAAAGCCGGCCAGCGAAGGGCCGCACCGCAGGGGGGCGCACAGGGCCTGGGCAGTCAGCTGGCTCTCGCTCGCGGGGCAGATGTCGCAATCGCAGGCCGCGCACAACACCGCCTCGTTACCGTCGGCGGCAAGGACGCGGGCGCCGCAGGCTGGCAGTCGGCCCTGACGCAACGGCGCCATGACCTGGGAGGTCCGGTCGCCCAAACCGGTCTCGGCGGTGATCATACCGCCCGAATCCTGGTCGCAGAGGACAATGAGGGTAGAGCGGTAGAGGCCGCTGTCGGTGAGATGGTCGCAGAACCCCTGCAGCAGGGTGGGCAGGTCCCGTTCCCCGAGCAGGAACCGGCAGGTGGCGTAGGCGACCCTGAGCAGGGTTGGGCGTTGTTTCATGCGGCTTCGGGGCAAGGGTGCGGGCCAGGTGGCGAAACAGCGGTCGCCGGGCGCCCGGATTTCCCCGGAGCGCTTGCAAACAAAGGATTTTAGCGGATCAGGTTATATTATAACTTTTCAGCTTATTCAAGAGCGTCTTGCGGGTAATCTGCAGACGACGAGCCGCTTCGCTGCGGTTGCCGCCGGTTTCTTCCAGGGTTTTGAGGATGAGCACCCGTTCCGCCTCCTTCAGGGTGGCCGGCCCCTCGGTCTCCTCCCTGGGGGCGTTCATGCCGGCCCAGCGCTGGATGGCCAGCGGCAGGGCGGCAAGGTCGAGATAGTCGCCGCGCATCAGAATGACCCCGCGCTCGATGGAATGCTCCAGTTCGCGCACATTTCCCGGCCAGGGGTAGCGGTTAAGTACATCCATGCACTCGGGGGTGACGCCAGTCACCAGCCGTCCGTTCTTGTCGGCAAAGCGACGGAGGAAATACTCGGCCAACAAGGGGATGTCTCCCTGCCGGTCGCGCAGGGGCGGCACTTCGAGCTCGACCACGTTGAGCCGGTAATAGAGATCCTCGCGAAAGCGGCCGGCTGCGACTTCTTCCTCGAGGTCGCGGTTGGTGGCAGTGATGATGCGCACGTCCACCCGAATCGTCTCCTGGCCGCCCACCCGCTGCAGTTCCTTCTCCTGGAGTACGCGCAGCAGCTTGGCCTGCATGCCCGGCGAGGTTTCGCCGATCTCGTCGAGAAAGAGCGTGCCGCCCTGGGCCTGGACGAACCGGCCCTCGCGGCGGCGGTCGGCGCCGGTAAAGGCGCCGCGCTCATGGCCGAAGAGTTCGGATTCGAGCAGGGTTTCGGCCAGGGCGGCGCAGTTGACCTTGATCAGCGGCCCCTGGCTGCGATGGCTCTTGTGGTGCAGGGCCGCGGCCACCAGTTCCTTGCCGGTGCCCGACTCGCCGTTGATCAGCACCGTGGCCTCGGTGGGCGCCACATGGACGATCATGTCCCAGAGCGCGGCCATGGGCGCGGAACGGCCGATGATGCGGCCATCGTCGCCAAAGGGCTGGCCCGCCTCGGCGATCTCCTCCTCGCGCTGGCGATGGCCCATGGCGATCTCCAGAGTGGTGCGCAGACGGTCGAAATCAAGCGGCTTGGTCAGGTAGTCGTGCGCCCCCTGCTTGATAGCAGCCACGGCCGAGTCCACCGAACTGTAGGCGGTCATGATCACCACCGGAATGGCCGGGTTGATGGCATGAATCCGCTTCAGCGCCTCCATGCCATCCATGACGGTCATGCGCACATCCATAAGGATGGCGTCGAACGGCCCCTGCTCGACGGCGGCCACGGCGGTGGTCCCGTCGTCGGCCTCCTCTCCGTCCCAGCCCCAGTCGTCGAACAGGGAACGGAGCATGAACCGGTGCACCCGTTCATCGTCGACAATGAGAATTTTCGGTCTGGTCTGCGTCAGCATCTATCCGATTTCCTTTCTTTTTCTATTTTCCCCTGCAATCATTGCTTGGACAAACTAGCACCAAAGGGCTACAGTGCGCAAATGGAACATATACTTGCAATAAAAAAGGTCATTGCCGGCGGCCGGGGACTTTCGCTCTGCGACGATGGCATGGTGGCGATGACGCCGGGCGTCCTGCCGGGCGAAACCGTGCTGGTCCGCGAAATCAAAACCCTGCGCGGCCACCGGGAGACCGAACTGGTC
>CAZFPV010000124.1:0-6242 GCA_964521155.1 uncultured Desulfobulbus sp.
GGTCAAAATAGACCGTGCCGCCGCGCATCCGGCCGGTGGCAACCGCCTCGACATACCCCTGCTCCAGCCGGGTGGCCACGCCCAGTTTTTCAAAGCCCATGAGGTGGTAGTTGATCGGCCGGGCGCCGATGGCGCAACCGCCGGGCAGACTGACCCGGGCCGAGCCCGAGCGCGCCAGCAGCGGCCCCAGCACCAGCACCGAGGCCCGCATGGTCTTCACCAACTCGTACGGCGCTTCCACCCCGGTCAACTGTTCGGTGTTGATGCGGACCGTGGCCCCGTCCCGCTGCCAGCGGGCACCGAGGATCTCGAGCAGCTGCAGCATGGTCCGGGTATCGCGCAGGTCGGGGACATTATGCAGCGTATGCCAGCCGGGCGCCAGCAGGGTAGCGGCCATGAGCGGCAGGGCGGCGTTCTTGGCGCCGGAGATGCGGACCGTGCCGTGCAGGGGCAGGCCGCCTTCAATGAGCAGTTTATCCATGAGAGAAAACGAAAAAGAAAAGGGAAGAGTGCATGTCCCGTCAGGGACCTGGAGCTACGGGTTGTTTCATTGAACGCGGCGGGCCTGGAGCACCCGCGGCCGGCCGGCCCAGTCGTCAAGGATTCGCACCGACTCCCAGCGGAATCCGGGAGTGGTGAACAACGCGGGCGCCGACCGGCCCTGGTCAGCGCCAATCTCGACACACAGCCAGCCGCCCGGGCGCAAATACGCGGCGGCATCAGCCGCGATCCGGGCAATCACCCGCAGGCCATCGGCTCCGCCCGAGAGTGCCAGGCGCGGTTCCGCGAGAGCGACCTCAGGTTCAAGACGGTCAATTTCTTGCTCGACGATGTAGGGTGGGTTGCTGACGATCAGATCAAAGGGAACGGTCGGAGCAAGCGGCGCAAACAGGTCGCCCTGGACCAGCGACACCTGACCCGCAACCGTGTGCCTGGCCACATTGCCGGCCGCCACTGCCAGGGCCTCCGCGGAGCAGTCCACCGCCGTGACCCGGCATCCCAGCTCCCGGGCCAGCACCACCGCAATCACGCCGCTGCCGGTGCACAGATCCAGGGCCTGGCGGATAGGGGCACCGCCCTTGCACACCGCCAGGGCGCATTCGACAAGAAATTCGGTCTCGGGCCGGGGAATCAGCACCGCCGGCGAAACCGTAAAGGCCAGGGACCAGAACTCCCTCGTCCCGGTCAGATGGTGCAGCGGTACGCGCTCGCTCCGCCGCTCGATCAACTGCCGGTAGTCTGCGACCACCGTTTCGGCCACCTCCTCGTCGCCGTGCAGCACCAGATGGGTGCGACCCAGGCCGGTAAGGTGCTCGAACAGCAGGCGGGCATCCAGTGCCGCCTCTTCGATGCCGGCTTCGGCCAGTCGCTGTTCGGCCGCCGCGATCAGGCCTGAGATATGCATGGCAGGTGGACGAACCAGGACCGCTAATTAGCGGATTTGAGGGCTTCGGTCTGATAATGGGTGATGATCGGCAGGATCACGTCGTCGAGCATGCCGGCCATGACCTGATCGAGCCGGTAGATGGTCAGATTGATGCGATGATCGGTCACCCTGCCCTGGGGAAAGTTGTAGGTGCGGATGCGTTCGCTGCGGTCGCCGCTGCCGACCTGGCTCTTCCGATCTTCGGAGATGCGGTCGTGCCGCTCCTGCTCCAATCGGTCATGCAGCCTGGCCCGCAGCACCTGCAGGGCCTTGGCCTTGTTCTTGTGCTGCGATTTTTCGTCCTGACAGGTGACGACCAGGCCGGTGGGCAGATGGGTCACGCGGACGGCGGAATCGGTGGTGTTGACCGATTGGCCGCCCGGCCCGGAGGAACGGTAGACGTCGAACTTGAGCTCGTTCGGCTCGATGTGGCAATCGACCTCTTCCGCCTCGGGGATGATGGCCACTGTGACCGCCGAGGTGTGGATGCGGCCCTGGGTTTCGGTGTCCGGCACGCGCTGGACCCGATGGACGCCGGATTCGTACTTCAGTCGGCTATAGACCTGATTGCCGCTCACCAGGGCGATGATCTCCTTGAACCCGCCGATGCCGATGGGGTTTGAGCTCATCACCTCGACCCGCCAGCCCTGCATCTCGGCGTAGCGGCTGTACATGCGGAACATGTCTGCCACAAACAGCGCCGCCTCGTCGCCGCCCGTGCCGGCCCGGATCTCGAGGAAGATGTTCTTGTCGTCGTTGGGATCGCGCGGCAGCAGCAGCAGACGGATATCCCGCTCCAGCTCGTCCTTCTTTTGTGCCAGTTCTTCCAGCTCGGCCCGGGCCAACTCCACCAGTTCGCGGTCTTCCTGCTCATTGCGGACCAGCTCCTGGCTGTCCTTGATCTGCCCGCAAACCGAGGTGTGGGCGGCATGCAGTTCAGCCAGCCTGGACACCAGACTGTGCTCGCGCACCACCGCACGAAAGCGCTGCTGATCCCCGACCAGCAGCGGATCCGCCAACTGGCGCTCGAGCATGCTCAACTTTTCGTCGATGTCGCGCAGATTCTCAAACATAGGCCTGGGTCAGGAAACAGGAACCCCCTCGTGACGGCAGGCGAGGCGGAAAAATCGCCAGATCCTGGTCCCGCAAAGGGACCAGTAACGGCGCGTTCCGACCGCAAGGCCAGGAGGGGGGGAGGCGACGGACAGGCAGCTTACTTCTTGGCGCTGCCCTGGAATCCTGCGTATTTCTTCTTGAACTTCTCGATGCGGCCGGCGGTGTCGATCAGCTTCTGCTTGCCGGTGAAGAACGGATGGCAGGCAGAGCAGATCTCGACGCGGATCTCGCTGTTGATCGAGCCGAGCTCGAATTCGTTGCCGCAGGCACAGACGGCGCTGATTTTGTGATACTTGGGATGGATATCGGGTTTCATGGCAACACTCCTTGGCAAGAGCACAAATGATTTTTCAAAAACATGGTAATATATCTTTTTTTTTTGCTTCTTGAAAGAAAAAACCGAACCTACCGGTTCATGGAGGCAAAAAACTCCTGATTGTTCTTGGTATGGGCCATCTTGTCCAGCAGGAATTCCATGGCATCGGCCGGGTTCATGGAGGAGAGCAATTTGCGCAGAATCCAGATGCGGTTGAGGTCGTCGGGCGGCAGGAGCAGATCTTCCTTGCGGGTACCCGACTTCTGGATGTCGATGGCCGGGTAGATGCGCCGGTTGGCCATCTTGCGGTCGAGCACGATCTCCATGTTGCCGGTGCCCTTGAACTCCTCGAAGATGACCTCGTCCATGCGGCTGCCGGTGTCGATCAGGGCGGTGGCCAGGATGGTCAGACTGCCGCCTTCCTCCACGTTGCGCGCCGCGCCGAAAAACCGTTTCGGCCGGTGCAGGGCGTTGGCCTCAACGCCGCCGGACAGGATCTTGCCCGAGGCCGGGGTCACGGTGTTGTAGGCGCGGGCCAAACGGGTGATCGAATCGAGCAGGATGACCACGTCCTTTTTGTGTTCCACCAGTCGCTGCGCCTTCTGGATGACCATTTCGGCCACCTGGATGTGGCGCTGCGGCGGTTCGTCGAAGGTCGAACTGACCACCTCGGCGTCGACGTTGCGCCGCATGTCGGTGACCTCCTCCGGCCGTTCGTCGATCAACAGAACGATAAGGATGACCTCCTTATGATTGGCGACGATCGAGTTGGCGATCTTCTGCATCAGCACCGTCTTGCCGGTCCGGGGCGGGGCGACGATCAGCCCGCGCTGTCCCTTGCCCAGCGGTGCGGTGATGTTGAGCACCCGCATGGAGAGATTGTCCGGGGTGGTCTCCAGATTGATCATCTCCTCCGGGTGGAGCGGGGTCAGGTTGATGAAGGCGGTCTTGTTCTTGGCCGCCTCGGGCGGCTCGTAGTTGATCGTGTCCACCTTGAGCAGGGCGAAGTAGCGCTCATTGTCCTTGGGCGACCGCACCTCGCCTTCGACGGTGTCGCCGGTGCGCAGGTTGAGCCGACGGATCTGCGAGGGCGAAACGTAGATGTCGTCCGGGCCGGGAAGGTAGTTGTAGTCGGGGGCGCGAAGGAAACCGAATCCATCCTGCAGGATCTCGAGAACGCCGCTACCTCGCAGTTTGCCGTCCTCGTCCGCCTGCTCCTTGAGGATGGCAAAAATAAGCTCCTGCTTGGTCATATTGCTGTACCCCTCGATATCGAGGGAGGCGGCAAGGCTGACGAGCTCTTTGATTTTCTTGTTCTTCAAATCAGTTGGATTCATTGACCGGGTATTCCTCCATATGGCCGGGATGGTGAAACTGGCGACAGGTCATGGCGTCGCGTATGAAATGGGTATAGCACTATGGGGTAACGGCGTATGGACCACGCCATCACTGCCGCGCTTATCGCACTGATAGACAACACAGAGATGCAATTGGATGTATTCTGTACTGGTACACAATGAATGGACTGGAAAATGGGCAGGACTGGGGTGAAGAGAGACTGCTATCCAGTATATGCAACCGGAATGGACTGTGCTAACAGATTCCGGCTGGTAACAATGTATCGTTTGTGAAATATCAGAACAGAAACCGCCGGAAAAAATCGATCCACAGAGATGTTATCGTGCTAATTATTTGTTTCGGGGTGCCCTGTCAAGCCTTTTCTTGGCCGGAAGACCGTGGAAACCGTGCCGACAGCACCTTGCCAAGCGACACGGTCAGGTCGCGGGTCATGGACCAGGGACCGGAGTTGTCGATGAGATACTCCGCCCGGGCGGCCTTCTCCTCCAATGACATCTGGGAGGCAATGGCAAGCGAGGCCTGGCGCCGGGTCACCCTGTCGCGCTGCATGATCCGGCAGCAGCGCACGCCGCGCCTGGCATACACCACCAGTACCTCGTCGACCTCCTGCCGCCATCCTGCCTCGTAGAGCAGCGGGATCTCGATCAGAATCAGTTCCGCCTGCCGGCCGGCCACCTCCTGGTGCAGGGCCTCGCGGGCCAGGGGGTGAAGCAGGCCGTCCACCTGCTGGCGGAATTGTGTGTCGGCAAAGAGACGGCCGCGCAGGGCGGCGCGGTCGATGCGGCCATCCGTGAGCAGGAAGTCCTCGCCGAACCGATCGCGCAGGGCATGCCAACCAGGTTGGTCGATCTCCAGCAAATGGCGGCAGCACTGGTCGATATCGATCAGCGGCGCCAGGCAATAGCTGGCAAGCAGACGTCCGACGCTGCTTTTGCCGGAGCCGATGCCGCCGGTGATGCCGACAAGATGGGGCCTCAAGGTTCGTCCGTGCCCCGCAGCTGGGCCAGCACCCGCTGCATGTCCACACACAGGGGCGCGGTGCAGGTCAACTCCCGCCCCGAGGCCGGATGGGTGAAGCGAAGGGTGCTGGCATGGAGCATCTGCCGGCCTGGTCGGATCAGGGCATCTTGGCCAGGAATGCCGCCATAGACGGCGTCCCCGGCCACTGGAGCCTTGATCGAAGCCATGTGCACCCGGATCTGGTGCGTCCGCCCTGTTTCGATCCGAATCTCGGCGAGGCACCAGCCGTTGGTGAAGCGCTCCTGGATCCGCCAGCTAGTGGCCGCGTACCGGCCGTGCACCGGCCGGATCGCCATCTTCTGCCGATGAACCGGATGCCGACCGATGGGGGCTACCACCCGGCCTTCGCTCTCGGTTGGCGTCCGCAGCAACAGGGCGTGGTAGGTCTTGTGGATCTTTCGGTCCTTGAAAGCGTCCATCAGCGCACGAAGAGCCTGCTCGTTCTTGGCCACCAGAAGAACGCCGGAAGTGTCCTTGTCCAACCGGTGGACGATCCCAGGCCGACCGGTCTCGGTCGCGGGCAGATCGCGGCAGTGATGCAGAAGCCCATGCACCAGGGTGCCGCTGACATGGCCGGAGGCCGGGTGTACTACCAATCCGGGGGGTTTGTCGATCACCAGGAGGTGCTCGTCTTCGTAGAGAACCGAAAAATCGATGTGTTCCGGAATCAGATCAGAGGGCGGCGGCGGTGGAAAACTCACCGTGACCACATCGTCGGGATGCAGACGGTAGCCGGGCTTTACCACCTGGCCGTTCACCAGAGCGTCGGCCGAATCGATCAGCCTGTGCAGCGCGGAGCGGGAATGTTCGGGGAATTTGTGGAGGAGAAAATGGTCCAATCGCTGCCTGACCTCGTCTGGCCGCACCTGCAGGCAACGGCTTTCTCCGGCCAGGGCAGGATCCCGTGACGGGTCGTCGTTATCCGTTGGCGGGATCATCTGTCGGGCTGTCCAGACAATCAGCAGAAAAGTTTTTCGATCTGCCTTTCGATCTTATCCTCTTCCG
>CAZFPV010000125.1:0-2760 GCA_964521155.1 uncultured Desulfobulbus sp.
CACCCTCGACACGTTCTGCGGCGACGAACCGGATCATAACTACCTCAACCTCCAGTTTTCCGGCGGTGCTGGCTCTTTTTTCGGCAAGACCCTGCGCCTGCAAATTTTGGCCAAGGTGCTGGGCGAACTGGGATGCATGGTGAGCATCCAGGGTGATCTGCTCGAAGCCACTCTCAACCGTCATGCCCGCGCCGACATGCTGGAGCGGCTTGACCATATCGGCCGCCTCTTGGCCAGCAGCCGTCTGCTCGACATGGCGATCACCAGCCAGGAGGATGTCGAGGCCTTGGCCGCCGACTTCATGGCGGGAAACTATGACCTGCTTAACCGCAGAGATCGGAACCCATTGGAAGGATTCTATACCCACCTGGGGCATTGGCAGCAGATTGAAGAGGAGGGGACTGCCTGCTGGCTGGCCGACGGATCACGTTGGCTGGGAACGCTCTCCACAGGTGTTTCCGGGCTCATGACCAGGGCGCTCGGGCAGTCTTATCAGGAACTGCTCGATACCATCGGGGCCTACAACTACTTCCCCTTGGCCATAGCCAAAAGCGGGGAAGTGGGCAATGGAGCACTCTCCCTCAACGTCAAACCGATGCGCGGCAGCATTGATCAGGCCGGCGGGCTTGTCTTTGGCCTGCGGGACATCGGCAACTATTTTGTCTTCCGGATCAACGCATTGGAAGACAACGCCATCTTGTTTGAATTCGTCAATACTAACCGGATGGAACGGGCACGGTGCAATCTGCCGATTGCCCGAAACCAGTGGCATACGCTTGCGGTGGCGGTAACGGACAACGTGGCCTCATGCCGGGTCAATGGCAGGGCCTTATTTCAATTCCAGGCAGAACGATCGCTCCATGGTCATGTCGGGTTGTGGACCAAAGCAGATTCGGTCGCTCTGTTCACGAGGGTATGCATCGATACTTGTGAGCAGGCTGAACAAAGGGTCACCAATGGTTTGATCACCGACGAGATGTGAGGGAGAGGCGGCCCCGGTCTCGTCGGGACTGAACTGACTCAGCCGCAGCCGTTGCCGCCGCCGACGCAGGCGCCCTTGGTCGAGCACTTGCGCATCCGGCCCTGCAGGCCGGACAGCCCCTTGCCGGTGTAAATCGCCTCCAGGCCACGTTCAATGAATCCTGCCATGGTCACCGGCTGGATGCCCCGCTTCGTCAGCATCTCCCGGGGCGAATCACCGAGATCATTGACCAGGATGGCACGGCAGTCGGCCAGGATGCGGCTGATGTTGAACCAGCGCTGGCTGCCGCCGCCGGCGGCCGGCGCCTGGCGGTCCTCGATGTGGCGGTATCCGCCCTGACCATCCTCGCCCCAGATCTGAAACCGCGTGGCCTCGCCCAGATGTTGGTTGACGAGCACGCCTTCCAAGGTCGCCACCGCGACGTAGGGGCGAACAGCATCTTCCGGCTTGGGCAGCCGGGCGCAGGCGCTGAGGCAGCCGCGCATCTCGTCGGTGCGGTCCTGGTCGAGCAGGCCGACCGCGTCGGCCCGACAGCGGGTGCAGTGACGCATCTGCGGCAGGAACTGCTCGGCCTGGGTGCGGATCGCCTCCATCATTTCCTTGCCCGGCTCGTTAATATGTTCAAAGGCGGTGTCGGCGTTGGGGAACATGGCCATGCAGTTGAGCAGATCCACGCCCAGCTCCTTCATGGTCGCAGCCAGGACGGGAACATGCTGATCGTTGATTCCCGGAATGACGATGGTGTTGACCTTGACGGTGATGCCGTGCTCCTTCAAGAGCGCAATGGCCTGCAGCTGGCGGGCAAGCAGCAGTTCCGCGCCCTGTTTGCCGCGATAGAGCACCTTGCCGTCCCGCACCCAGGCGTAGATGTGCCGGGAGATTTCGGGATCGACCGCGTTGATGGTGATGGTCACATGGGAGACGCCGATCTCGGCCAGTTCGGGTACATGCGGGGCCACATTCATGCCGTTGGAGGAGAGGCAGAGAATGGTGTCCGGGAACTGTTTGCGGATCAGGCGCATGGTGGCGAGGGTCTCCTCGGCATTGGCAAAGGGATCCCCAGGTCCGGCGATGCCGGCCACCGAGATGCGCGGTTCCTTCTCCAGCACCTTGCCCATATAGACCAGGGCCTGGTCGGGGCTGAGCAGGGTGGAGGTCACGCCGGGCCGCGACTCGTTGACGCAGTCGTACTTGCGGTTGCAGTAGTTGCACTGGATGTTGCATTTGGGGGCAACGGGCAGATGCACCCGGCCGTACTGCCCCTTGGCCTTGACGTTGAAGCAGGGGTGGCGGTTGAAATCGTGTTCGTTCAGCATAACGGGCTCCTGTGCTGGGGAAACTCACATGTAGAAGTAGCCGACCGGGGAATCGTTCTGTTTCTTCTCGATCATGGCATTGGCCACGGTGTCAAACAACTGCTGGGCCCCGGCATAGCCGAGGTGGAGAATGCGCTGTCCGCCGATGCGGTCGTGGATGGGAAAGCCGACCCGGATGAGGGGGATGTGCAGTTCCTTGGCCAGGGGATAGCCTTTGGAGTTGCCGATCACCAGGTCGAGCTCCAGTTGGCGCGCCATCTCGCTGATCTCGAAGAAATCCATGCCCTCGAAGACCTGCGGCTGCTCGGCCAGGGTATCGCCGGTGACGGCGGCGATGGCCTCCTTGAGCCGGCCCGAAGTCCCGCCCGAGGCGCAGAGCACGGGCTGGACGCCGATCTCGGCCAGGAAGGAGCAGAGGCCCACGATCAAATCCTCTTCGCCGTAGACCACGGCCCGCTTGCC
>CAZFPV010000125.1:2770-6227 GCA_964521155.1 uncultured Desulfobulbus sp.
GACCGTCAACGTAGGCATCGACCAGGCGGCCGCGTTCCTTGGCGTAGGGCTCGGGCATGGGGCGGCCGCTCAGTTCCTCAAGCAGGTGGAAGAAACGATCGGTCTCGCGGATGCCCACCGGCAGGCCGAGGCGGTGGCAGGGGACGCTGCATTTCTCTGCCAGCACATCGCCGCCGGTGGCAGTCGCGCCCAGGGTCGACCCGAACTCGATGGTCGCTCGATTGCGGCCCATGGCCCTGATCCGGGCCAGCGGGGTGCCGCCGCCCTGGATTTTTTCGTATTCCAGGAGGGCAGGGCCGTCCATGGTCTCGGAGAGGTCGGGCAGCATTGTGCAGTCAAGGCCAAAGTCGGCCATGATCGTAGAGAGCAGTCGGTAATCGGCCGAACTGACGAAGCCGGGCAGGAGGTTGACGGTTTCGGTGCGCGGCCCGCCCTCGCTCATGGTGCGGACGACCTCACGGATGGCGGCGTGGAAACCCTCCATATGGGTGCCCGAGTAGCTGGGGGTAGCGACATGGACAAAGTCGGGCAGCCCCACCGAGCCCCTGGTGTCCTCGGCGAACTCTCGCAAGTACATGGCCACGTCGTCGCCGATGGTTTCAGTCAGGCAGGTGGTGGCAATGCCGATCAGGCCGGGCCGGTACTTGGCGGCGACGTTGGTCAGGCCGAGCTTGAGGTTTGGCCCGCCGCCGTAGACCGCGTGCTTCTCCGAGAGCGAGGAGGAAGCGATATCGATGGGCTCGTTATAGTGGCTGATGATGTAGCGCCGCATGTAGGTGGCGCAACCCTGGGAGCCGTGCAGATAGGGCACCGCGCCCTCGATGCCCTTGAAGGCCAGGCAGGCCCCAAGCGGCTTGCACAGCTTGCAGGCATTGGTGGTGGAGAGGTAGTTGGGTCGTTTGGGCCGAATGAGGCGGGGCGGATTGGTGCTCATGATCGACTCCTTGCGCCGACGGCAGCCTGCGGGTTGAGATCCTCCTGGCCGTGTTTGCGGCGGGGGGTAAACTGCCAGACCGGGCTCATTACCGAGGAATAGACCTCGCGGGCGAAATTGAGCATGCCCGTAAAGCCGGCCAGGGACTCCTTGCGTTCGTGGTTGTGGTCGCAGAAGCCGATGCCGAGTTTGTAGGCGATCGGTCGTTCCTTGACTCCGCCGACAAACACGTCCACCTCTTTTTCGGTGAGAAAGGAGGTCAGCTCCAGCGGGTTGGAATCGTCGACGATGATGGTGCCGGGATCGGTGATGGCGGCCAGCTCCTCATAATCCTCCTTGGTGCCGGTCTGGGAGCCGACCATGACCACCTGCATATCGATCAGGCGGAAGGCCTTGACCAGGGAAAAGGCCTTGAACGAGCCACCAACGTAGATGGCCGCCTTCTTGCCGGCCAGGGCCTGGCGGTAAGGTTCCAGTTCGACGGCGAGTTTCCTGACCTCCCCCTCGACGATCTTCTTGGTGCGTTCCATGATCTCGGGATCCTTGAAGAAGCGGGCGATATCGTAGAGGGCTTCGGCCATGTCCTCAATGCCGAAGTAGCTGACCCGGAGCGAGGGGATACCGTACTTTTCCTCCATCATGTTGGCCAGCTGCATGGTCGATCCAGAGCACTGGACCACGTTAAGGGCGGCGCCGTGGGCGCGGCGGATGTCGTCCACCCGGCCGTCGCCGGTGATGTTGGCCACCACCTCGATGCCCATGCGCTCATAGTATTCGCGGATCATCCAGATCTCGCCGGCGAGGTTGAAGTCGCCAAGGATGTTAAGCGAATATTTGGAGACGCCTGTGGTGTCGCCAGTGCCGATCAGGCGGAAGAGTGCATCGCAGGCAGCCTGGTAGCCGGCCCGCTTGTTGCCCTTGAAGCCTTCGGACTTGACCGGAATCACCGGGATGCCGCATTCGGCCTCGGCCGCGCGGCAGACCGCTTCCATGTCGTCGCCGATGATGCCAACAATGCAGGTCGAATAGACAAAGGCCGCCTTGGGCGCATGACGCTCGATCAGTTCGCGCAGGGCAGCAGTCAGTTTTTTTTCGCCGCCGAAGATGACGTCTTTTTCCTGCAGGTCGGTGGAGAAACTGAGGCGGTGCAGCTCGGGCCCCGACGACAGCGCGCCGCGGATGTCCCAGGTGTAGACGGCGCAGCCGATGGGACCGTGCACCAGATGGACCGCATCGGCGATGGGGTAGAGCACCACCCGCGAACCGCAGAAGACGCAGGCCCGCTGGCTGACCGCGCCGGCCAGACTGTCCTTGTTGCAGACGATGTCAAAAGGCGTTTCGCCCTTGATGTGGATCTGATTCTTCCGTTCGTGCAATGCCACTGCTTCCATGATTGCCCCCTTGGTGTACGTCCTGATGGTGCCTCCAATAAGGCAAAGGGTATGCCATGCCGGCCAGCGGCGCCATAACGGCTGAGATTTTGGGGGGTTGCGGCAGGTGCATGGGTGTTTCCCCAGCCATTGCGGCCGGTAATTTTTGTCTGCCGACCAACAAAAGGGAAGGGCGCCGACAAAAATGTCGTCGTCTGGACAGTACCTTCCCTTTGATCAGGTCAGTTCGTGGCAGGATACATCGCCGACCTTGTTGTCAGGGGAGATTTCTGCGATGGAATCGGCAGGGAGAACTTCGGCTAAGCGGCCGAGGACATGCTACAAAGTGGTGGAGGTTGGTTCAGACTGGATTGTTATTATCGTTTTGATTTATGAGATAAAATCAATCCATATAGGAGTGGCTCTTCTTCCTGAAAATCGACCGATAAAGGGGGGAAACAGCTTGACGTCGAGCCGCTCATCTGGGATCATGGCCGGCAGATGAAGGCCCGCAGGGGCCAACAGGTGGCCATGGCGCCGCCCCCCTGGCCAAACCCGATTTAACCATTTGTTTCCATGAAGAAAAAAGTACTAATCGTCGAGGATGAACCGCTGATCGGCATGATGCTTGCGGAGAATGTCCGCGATCTGGGCTGCGATGTCTCCCGGATCGTGACCAATGGCGAGGCGGCCATGCTCGCGGTTAAACAGGAACGGCCCGACGCCATCCTCATGGACATCAACATCGAAGGGCCGCTGGACGGTATCGAAACGGCCAGGGCCATCATGGTCGGGCAGGAGATCCCCATCCTGTTTTTCACCGGGTACCAGGATCCCGGTCTGATAGAGCGAGCCAGTTCCGTCAGTCCAGTCGGCATCGTTGACAAACTGGACACCACCGAAGCTATCCACGAAGCCCTCACCTCCCTGCTGCGCTGATTTCCCCCTCCTGGTCCGGCCAGGACGCTGCAAGACCCTTCCCTGCAAAGCAAACACCAATCAAAAAAGTGTGCGGCAACAGCCCTGCACTCTGGTACACTGCAGCTAGTTGGCACCGAATTCCCCATGACCAGGAGGGCAGGAGATGATCGTCGGCATTCTCAGGGAGATCAAGGCGGAGGAGTATCGCGTGAGCATGACCCCGGCCGGGGTC
>CAZFPV010000126.1:0-2195 GCA_964521155.1 uncultured Desulfobulbus sp.
CCTATCACCAGTATGATGGTCGCTCGACCCGCTGGATCACCTGGAGCTGGCGAGAGATCGGCGCCGAGGTCGACCGCTGGCGGCAGGCCCTGGCCGGCGAGGGGTTGACCAGGGGCGACCGGGTGGCGATCCTGCTGGCCAATTCGGTGGAGTGGATCTGCTTCGAGCAGGCCGCTCTCGGCCTCGGCCTGGTGGTGGTGCCGCTCTACACCTGGGACAGTGCCGAGAATATCGCCTATCTGCTCCGGGATTCGGGCTGCCGGCTCATGCTGACCGGCGGGGCGGACCAGTGGGCGGATCTGGCGCCGCACGCCGACCGGTTGCCGGAGCTGGTCCGGGTCCTCTGTCTGGAGGAGGGGATCGCACCGTCGCAGGCCATTCCGGCCATCGTCCCGGTCGCCGGCTGGCTGCCGTCACCGGACAAGGTGCCGATGCCGCCCGCCGACGGCCCCGGCCCCGACGATCTGGCCACCATCATCTACACCTCGGGGACCACCGGCCCGCCCAAGGGGGTGATGCTCTCCCACGCCAACATCCTCTGGAACGCCGAAGCCATCCTCCGGGTGATCGACTGCACCCCGGCCGACCGGCTGCTTTCCTTCCTGCCCCTGTCACACGCCTTCGAGCGGACGGTGGGGTACTACACGCCGATGATGGCGGGCTGTTCGGTGGCCTACAGCCGGTCCATGGAGCAGTTGGCCGACGATTTGAAGGCCATGCAACCCACCATCCTCATTTCCGTGCCCCGCATTTACGAGAAAATCTACGCCCGGGTGCACGAGCAGTTGCGCGACAAGCCGTTCATCGCACGGCGATTGTTCGCCCTCGCCCTGGCGATCGGCTGGCGACGGTTCCAGTGGTCCCAGGGTCGGCAGTCACTGCCGCCGCCTGTCCACCGGCTGCTCTGGCCGCTGCTGCACCGGTTGGTGGCGGCCAAAATCCTTGACCGGCTTGGCGGTCGGATTCGCTTTGCGGTGAGCGGCGGAGCCCCATTGCTGGAATCGGTGTCCCGGTTTTTTCTCAGTCTCGGCCTGCCCCTGATCCAGGGCTACGGCCTGACCGAGGCCGCGCCGGTGGTCAGCACCAACACGCCGGCACGGAACCTCCCCGCCTCGGTTGGGCCGCCCCTGCCCGGGGTGGAGTGGACCATCGGCCAGGACAGCGAACTGCTGATCAAGAGTCCCGGCATCATGCTGGGGTACTGGGAACAACCGGACCGGACCCGGGAGGTCATCGACGAGACCGGCTGGCTGCATACCGGCGACGCGGTGGCCATGGAGGAGGGCGCCCTGCACATTCGCGGCCGCCTCAAGGAGATCATCGTCACCTCGACCGGCGAGAAGGTGGCGCCCGCTGACCTGGAAATGGTGATCACCGCCCACCCCCTGGTGGATCATGCCCTGGTGGTCGGCGAGGGTCGGCCCTACCTGGCAGCCCTGCTCGTCCTGCGGCGCGATGGTTGGCTGAAACTGGCCAGAGAGTGCAGGGTGGACGCAGCCGACCCATCCTCCCTGGAAGCAGAAAGCGTCCTCCAGGCGACATTGGGTATCGTCGCGGGGCTGCTGCACGCCTTTCCCGCCCATGCCCAGGTGTGCGCTGCCGCCCTGCTGCTGGATGAGTGGAGTATCGCCAACGGCCTGCTCACCCCGACCCTGAAACTGAAGCGGACGGTGATTGCGGAGCGGTATGCACCGGTCATCGCCCGGCTGTATCGGGGCCATGATGTCCCTGAGCCATCATCGGCGCTGGGTGCATGAGGAGAGGGGGCGATGCAGGCCGAGGGACCGGAGGATGTGCTGCAGGAATGCAGCCGCACGGCGCCGGTTACGGGAGAATTTCCCTGATCTTCCGGGCGAGGTCGCGCACGGCGAACGGTTTCTGGATGAAGTGCACGCCCTCCTCCAGCATTCCATGGTGGGCGATGACGTTGGCCGTGTAGCCAGACATGAACAGGCACTTGAGCTCGGGGCAACGGGCCTGCATGCGGGAGGCCAGATCACGGCCGTTCATCCCGGGCATGACCACGTCGGTCAGGAGCAGATCAATGGCGCCGTCGTGACGCTCAATCAGGGTCATCGCCTCCTCGGGGGTGGCAACCGGCAGCACCGTGAACCCCAGGAATCGCAGCATGGTGGCGGTCATCTCCAGGAGCATCGGTTCATCTTCCACCAGGAGGATGGTCCCGGCGCCCGAAA
>CAZFPV010000126.1:2295-6171 GCA_964521155.1 uncultured Desulfobulbus sp.
CAGCCGTTGTCGCTCACTGCCAGAAGGATGTAGTCGCCAGGGACGAACCCTGCATGCTCGGCGCAGTAGCGCGCGTCAAAGGTGACCGTTCCGGTCTCGATGGTGATCTTGCCGGTGTCGGCGATGGCGTCCCGGGCGTTCACGCACAGGTTCACCAGGACCTGATCGACCTGGGATGGATCGATCTTGACCGCGCCCAGACCTTGGCCCGGGATCCAGGCCAGGTCAATGTCCTCGCCGATCAACCGCCGAACCATGGGCAGCAGGCCCGCCACCGTGTCGTTGAGATCAAGCACCTGGGGGTCGACGGTCTGCCTGCGGGCAAAGCCGAGCAACTGCCGGGTGAGATCAGCGGACCGACGGGCTGCATCGTGGATGTGGCGCAGGCGGGGGTAGAGCGGTTGCTCCGGGGAAAGTTCGCCCAGGGCCAATTCGGTGTGACCGAGGATGACCGCCAGCATGTTGTTGAAGTCATGGGCGACGCCGCCGGCCAGCCGCCCTATGCTTTCCATCTTCTGGGCCTGCGCCAGCTGAGCCTGCAGCTTTTGCCGCTCCGCCTCCGCCTGTTCGCTCTCGGTGATGTCGCGGGTGATGCCGGCCACGCCGAGGACCTCGCCCTCCATGACCACCGGCAGCCGGTGAGCCTGATAGGTTCTGCCGGCAAAACTGAGGCTGACCTGCACTGGTTGCCGCGTCTCCATGGCCTGCCGGTCGGCGGCCTCGCCCTGTCGGGCCAGGGCCTCCGGGAGAAGATCGGCATCGTTCCCGCCCAGAATCGCCTCCTCGGGCAGCGCCAGGAAGCGTTGCTGGGCTGCATTGACCAGGAGATACCTGAGGCCGGGGTCCTTGAGGGAATACATGTCCGGGCTGGCGTCGAGAAACAGCCGCAGCCGGTGCTGCGATTGCTGCAGCGCCTCCCTGGCCCGGGTGTGGGCGGCCATCTCGCTCTGCAAATCGATGTTGGCCTGTTCGAGCTCCTGGATGCGGCGTTGCAACTCCGGATAATAGCTCTTGCGCAGCGACCGTTCACCCAGACCGATAATGCTCTCCTGGAGCTGCTGCCGCCGGGCGAGATAATCAGAGGGATTCTGCATAGAGCGTCTCGATGTCCCGCTGCACTGGAACCCGGGGGTTGGTGACCATGCAGGCATCCTGCATGGCGTTCTCGGCCAGCTGGGCGAGATCGCCGACCCTGACGCCATGGTCGCCCAAGGTGCGGGTAATGCCCACTGCCCGGGCCAGACGGGCGATTTCCTCCCGGATCAGGGCGCGGTTCGCGGCTGCAGAGGCGCCGATGGCCTCGATGCCGAGCGCCCGACCGATATTGTCATATTTATCGGGTGCCTCGGGGTAATTGAAGGCCATGACATGGGCCAGGAGGATGGCGTTGCATTCCCCGTGGGGCATGTCCAGGTAGCCGCCCAGACTGTGGGCCATGGCATGCACCGCCCCCAGGCTGGCATTGGAAAAGGCCAGCCCCGCCTCAAGGCTGGCCAGCATGATCCGGCCCCGGGCCTCGATATCCTCCGGGTGCGCCACGACCCGCTCCAGGTTGCCGGTAATGAGCCGGATGGCCTCAAGGGCGTGCAGGTCAAGCAGCGGAGAACTGGCGGTGGACACATAGGCCTCGACCGCGTGCACCAGCGCGTCCATGCCCGAACAGGCAGTCAGGTGGGCGTCCATGGTCAGGGTCGTCATCGGATCGATGAGGGCCACGTCCGGCACGGTGGTCTTGCTGACGATGGCCCGCTTTACCTTCGCCTGCTGGTCGGAAATGATGGCAAACTGGGACACGTCGGCTGAGGTGCCGGCGGTGGTCGGGATGCAGATGAGCGGCGGACCGGGGACATCGACATTGTCGATGCCCTCGAACAGGAGAATGTCCTTGTGATTGGCGGTGACGATGGCAATGCCCTTGGCGCAGTCCATGGGGCTGCCGCCGCCGACCGCGACAATGACGTCGCAGCCCTGCTCGCGGTAGACCCCTGCCCCAGCCATCACCTCTTCGGCCCGGGGATTGGCGGACACCGCGGAGAAGACGACCGCTTCCAGGCCTTCCGCGCTCAGGTCGTGCACTACCTTGTCGGTCCAGCCCGCGCCGATCACCCCCGGGTCGGTGACCACCAGAATCCTTCTTCCGCCGAAATTGCGCGCATATCGCGCCACCAGATCCATCGCGCCAGCCCCGAAGACGAACTCGGGGGCAACGAATTTCCGCAGCTGGAGCATTTGGTCACCTCATCGAAGAAAGAGCATCGCCTGCCTGAAAACCCTTCGCACACAAGGACTCCATAATTTTTATTATCAATCGTTGCCAGGCCGCTGTCAACCGGCAAGGCGAATAAGCCACGGTGGTGGACGGATTCTTGCCTTCCTAGTGCAAGCGAACATCCCGGCCCGCGATCACGGACCCGACAAAAACCTGATTTGCCGAGGATAGCGATATACGGTACAATGGCCACAGGCCCTGAAGTCCATGACGTTCCCGCACAATGCATCGGAGGCAAGCCCATGAGGCAGAAGCTCGAGTCCGAGACCGACAACCATCCCTACTATTCGATCTTCCAGAGTACCGGGGTTGAGGAGTTCAAGCGGTGCATCCGCCACCACCTGATGAGCTTCCAGGGCCGCGATCCCGACCGCGCCGGCGACCAGGACGTCTACCGCGCCCTCTCCTACGCCCTGCGCGACGTCCTCATGGAGAAGTGGATCAAGACCCAGAAGACCTTTTACGCCGGCAAGATGAAGCGGGTCTACTATCTTTCCCTGGAATTTCTGGTCGGCCGCTCGCTGGGCAACGCCATCATCAACATGGGGCTGATGGACGAGATCACCCAGGCCCTGCAGCAACTGGGCTATGACCTGGAAAGTCTGCGCGAGTGCGAGGAGGACGCAGCCCTCGGCAACGGCGGCCTTGGCCGGCTGGCCTCCTGCTTCATGGACTCCATCGCCACCATGAAGATCCCGGCCTACGGCTACGGCATCCGCTACGATTTTGGCCTGTTCAACCAGAAGATCGTCGACGGCTACCAGGTCGAGACCCCGGACAGCTGGCTGCGGCTCGGCTCGCCCTGGATGTACGAGCGCACTTCGTTCATGTACCCGGTCCAGTTTTACGGCCACGTCACCGCCACCACCGACGATAACGGCCGCTACCGGGCTCGCTGGACTGACACCGAGATCGTCATGGCCATGGCCTGCGACCTGCTGGTGCCGGGATTCAACAACGACCACGTCATCAACATGCGCCTGTGGCGGGCCAAGGCCTCGCGCGAGCTGGACCTGCGGTTTTTCAACGCCGGCGACTACATCAACGCGGTTGAGAGCAAGGTCAGGTCCGAGACCATCTCCAAGGTGCTCTACCCCAGCGACGACATCAGCGAGGGACAGGAACTGCGCCTCAAGCAGCAGTATTTCTTTGTCTGCGCCACCTTCCAGGACATCCTTCGCCGCTACCGCAAGGACAACGACAACTTCGACGATTTCCCCGACCAGGTGGCGGTGCAGCTCAACGATACCCACCCGTCCATTGCCATCCCGGAGCTGATGCGGGTGTTGATGGACGTGGAGGGGCTGACCTGGGAGACGGCCTGGGACATCTGCGTCAAGACCTTTGCCTACACCAACCACACCCTCATGCCCGAGGCCCTGGAAACCTGGCCGGTGGAGGTGCTCGGACGCGTTCTGCCGCGCCACCTGGAGATCATCTACGAGATCAACCGCCGCTTCCTCGAGGAGGTGGCCATCCGCTATCCAGGCAACATGCGCAAGCTGCAGGAGATGTCGCTGATCGACGAGGGGCCGGTGCGGCGGGTGCGCATGGCCAACCTGGCCATTGTCGGCAGTCATTCGGTCAACGGCGTCGCCGCCCTGCAC
>CAZFPV010000127.1:0-6131 GCA_964521155.1 uncultured Desulfobulbus sp.
CCGTGCCTGCAGGGAAGCAGGCCGAAAGCACGTCGAACTGGTCGAGCCCGGCCCGCAGCCGCCCATGGACCCCAGAGACGATATGCATCACATGGCTGTAGCGCTCGATCACCAGCAGGTCGCGGACGGTCACCGAGCCGTTCTCGGCCACCCGGCCGACGTCGTTGCGGCCCAGATCGACCAGCATCAGATGCTCGGCCCGTTCCTTGGGATCGGCCAGCAACTCGCGTTCCAGGTCCAGATCTTCCGCCAGGGTCGTGCCCCGCTTTCTCGTGCCGGCGATCGGCCGCAGCTCGATGTTGCCCTCTTCTAGCCGCACCAGGATCTCGGGCGAGGAGCCGATCTGCACCAGGTCGCCGTGGCGGAGGTAAAAGAGGTAGGGGCTGGGATTGATGTGGCGTAGGGCCCGGTACAGGGTGAAGGGGTTGAGCGTGGTTTTGGCGTGGAACCGCTGCGACAGCACCACCTGGATGATGTCGCCTGCGAGAATGTATTCCTTGGCCTGCTCCACCATGGCGGAAAACCCATCGAGATCCATGTTGGAAGTGAACTGGTGGACGGCCACCGGTCGCGCCTGGGTGAGGCAGGATGCTGGAATTGGCCCCTTGAGCCGGGCGATGATCGTCTCGATGCGGTCGCAGGCCTGCTGGTACAGCTCGTCGGCGTCGGCCGCCCCCTGTTTCCAGGCATTGCAGACGATGGTCAACCGCTGCTGCACCGAATCGTGGATCAGCACCAGGCCGGGGACCATAAAGGCGCTGTCCGGCAGGTCAAGCGGCGGATGGCGATCCGGAATCCGTTCCATGAAGCGGACCATATCATACCCGAGGAAGCCGACCGCACCGCCGTAAAAGCGCGGCAGTCCAGGGGCGGTGCTCACCGAAAACGAGGCCAGCAGTGTCCGCAGCTCGGCCAGCGGGTCAACGCCGGAAAGTTCGGTCACCCCGCTGGACCGGCCTGGGCGCTCCATCCGCACCCGATCGCGGACGCTTTGAAAGGTCACCAATGGATCCAGGCCAATAAACGAATAGCGGCCCCACTTTTCGCCGCCTTCCATGGACTCGAAGAGAAAGGCGTACGGATCGTCGCCGGCCACTTTGGCAAAGATGGTAAGCGGGGTATCCAGGTCGGCGATGATGGTCCGATGCACCGGCGCCAGATCAACCTGATCGATCATCTCGATAAACTGCTGCTGTGCGGGAAAATACATAGGCAACCTGCGCTGCGGTCAAACGGGGATGGTTGGCGTCCTCCGGTGGCGGGACGGGGTTCCGGATGCGGCGACGATACCAGTGTGCCGCAATGGGGAGAAGCGAGACCGGGGAGACAAACAAAAAAGCCACGGAAGCATACTGCTCCCGCGGCTTTTTTGAAAGATGGAACGAAAGGAAAAAAGAAACGGGCTCTCAGGCAAGGGGCTGCATCTTGTTGACCCTTATGGTCAACCGGGACACCTTGCGGGAGGCGTTGTTCTTGTGGATCGTTCCCTTGGCCGCCGTCTTGTAGATAACCGGGATCGCAGCCTGGAGAGCGGCTTTGGCCTGCTCTTCCGAGCCTGCGGCCAGCGCGTCTTCAATCTGGCGGATGGCGGTTTTCATGGCCGACTTATTCATCCGGTTACGCAGACGGCGCATTTTCGATTGACGATCTCTCTTTTCGGCAGACTTGTGATTGGCCATGGGGGGTTCTAACTCCTTATGCAGGGCATCGATGATGAATAATGAAAATTTTAGAAGTGTGTCGTATATCGGAATCCCGACAGAATGTCAAGCAGATTAGCCGATTTCCGCTGGTCAAAATCACTTGACCACCGTGGCTCCTTCCAGGTTGACGCCGACCGCGTCGGTCAAGTCGGTGGAATCCACCAGCGCCTTTTCCAGCCTGGCCCCGGTCAGGTCGGCCTCGCGAAAGCTGGCGCGGTACAGATCGGCCTTGCGCAGGTCGGCCTCGCGCAGGGAGGCGCCGTCGAGCCTGGCGCCCTTGAGATTAGCTTTTTCCAGATCAGCGCCGCGCAGGTTGCTGCCCTTGAGGTTGGCACGCTCCAGATCGAACCCGTCCATATTCTTACCGGAAAGGTCCATACCAGAGAGATCACAATCCACACAGCGTTTCTTGTCAAACAACTGGGCAAGGACAGCCTGCCGATCAGCCGTCAACTCGGCCGCCCTGGGCGGCGGGGGCGGTTCGGCCGCGACCGGGGGCTCCGGCTTGACCGCAACTGCCTCAGACTCCTTGACCTCCGGTTTGGCCGGCGACTCGGGCGGGACTACAGGCAGAGCCGCAACGGTGGGTTCGATCACCTTTTCCGGCGCCTTGGCCACGTCCGGAATCGGAGCCGGTTCCGGCTCTGATCGCTGGATAGGGGCTTTTGCCGGCGGCGTCGCGATTTTTGCCTCAATCTGGGCCGCCTTGACCGGCTCCTCCGGGGCTGGCGACACTCGCTCTTCAACCGGCGGCGCGACCTGCTCCGCCTTCACCGGCTTAGGTGCTTCGACCGGGGCGACAGGTGCGGCAACCGGAGCCGGGGCAACCGCCGCGACCTTCACGGGTTCTGCAGCCTCGACTGTCTTCACCGATTGCACCGTGTCCTTGACGGCCTCGCCGGACGAGTGGATCGCCTCGGCCGGCACAACCGCGTCCGCCATGGGCGTCAGCTGTTTTGGTTGCGCTGGTTCGGCCTGGCCGTCCAGGACCGTTGACGGGGCTGGCGCAGGATCGCTCGGCACCGGTCGCGATTCCGCTGGCGGTTGAACCGCAGGGGCAGCCACGACCGGCGCGGGCGGAGCGGCCTTCTTCTCGGCTGTCACCGCCGGAGTGCGTGGGGTGGTTTCAGGACGGACCGCGGTGGCCGCCTCAGCCGGTTCGTCCGCCCTTGCCTGGGACTCCTCCACCTGAGCCGGCCGCGGAGTGCTCGCCCGTTTGCCCTGGATCGCATCGAGGAAGGCCCCCTCCACAACCGCGCCGCCGAGGTTGGCGCCGGTGAGATCGGCGCCTGCCAGATCAGCGCCGCCGAGGTTGGCACCCTGCAGATTGGCGTTTTTGAGATTGGCCCCGGACAAATCCGCCAGGGACAGTTTCGCCCCCGACAGGTTGGCCCCCTCGAGATTGACCCCCTTGAGGTCGGTCCGGGTCAGATCCGCATCGGCCAGATCGCAGCCAGGGCAGGCCCTGGTTTCGAGCAGCTGCTTGAAATTCTGCTGCACCTCCGGCCGGGACGATCCAAGAGTGGCCGCATGGCCGTTTGCGCCAAACAGACCCACCAGGAATAACGCCAGGGCAAGAGACGTTCTGTTGTGATTCATAACCAGTGTTCCTTGATGATAGCAATGCGTTGCCAACGTCCAATACGCTCATCGGCAACCACATGAAGTCCGCTCGCGGCGTCGCCACCGCATCCCTGTCGCCGCACGGCGGCCGGGGATCGTCGTCATTGCAGGAAAAGACGAAGTTCGGGTTGGTTGCAGGACATCATCTATACCCGACAACCGCTGGCGCTTCAAGATTCTTCCATCAAAAGGACCACATTGATCACGGCTGGAATCCGGACGGATGCCCGGATCATGGGGTGGAAAACAGACGCGGCTGACCGTCGCCGGCAGATGGCCGGCAACGGTCGACTTGGTGAGAGAGGGGCGCGAGTCAGGCTGCCTTGGTATGCAGGCCGACGATCTTGGGCACTTTCTGCCGCTCGATCTTTTTCGGCACCAAACCGTTGGCCATGAAGGCCGTGCACAGCTTGCGCTTGGCAAAGGGGCAGTCGGTGATGTTCCAGCAGGGGGTGTACTGGAGCAGCTTTTTCAGGGCGGCGATGGAAATGCCGTGCTCGTGGATCATCTCCCGCAGACACTCGATCCACTTGATGTCATCCATGGTGAAGTAGCGCCACTTGCCTTTACGCTGAGGCGTGATCAGCCCCTCTTCCTCATAGATCCGCAGCGTCCTGGGGTGAACGCCGAGCATCTGCGCGGCAACGCCGATGGTGAATATTGCTTTTGTTTCGTCAACCATTGCTAGCCTCATGCGGTGAGCCGCGGCCGGAACCAGAGATTCCGACCGCGGCCAGTCTTGGAGTCCGCCGACTCAGTGCGCCTCGTGGTGGGTGAAGCTAGCGCCGAAGAACCGCTCTCCTTGCAGGAAGGCGATGCCGGTGAAGCCGATGCCGGCGAGGGCAACGATCCACTCAAACCCCGAGGGCGTGTAGTTCAGGTAGGTGGGCAGATTGTCGTAGCCTGCATACTGCGGTACAATCTGGCCAGCGGTCACCATGTTCAGCCTGGCGACGAACATCCCGACCAGCGCCATCAGGGCGGCGGTGGACATGGCCCAGACGCTCCGCATCCGGGTCAGGACCAGCAACAGGGCCGGAGCGACCAGGCCGACGCCGATCTCAATCATCCAGAAGTTGGTTGCCAGGGGGCCGCGGTAGAGCGCGTCCGCCGCGGTGCGTCCATCGGAAGGCCCGCCGACGTAGGAGGAGGCCATCTTCCAGAAGGTGGAAACCGCAACCAGGATAAGCATCAGCAACAGAACCTTACCGGCGGCCTGAACGCCCGCGAATACATGCTGCTCCATCTGCCGACCGCGGATGAGGTAGGCGTAGTGGGTGAACAGGACGGAAGCCGCGGCGCCGGAGAGGAAGGCGCAGGCCAGAAAGTAGACCGGCAGTTGCGGGCCGTACCAGAAGGGGCGGGCCGCCAGAGTGGAGAACACGCCGCCCAGGCAGGTGTTGGCCGCGACCTCGGCAAGGGCGCCGAGGATGCCGAGCGCCAGGGCCAGGGTATAGTGGCGGGTGAGAATCAGCCAGAACTCAAGCAGAATGAAGCCCAGGGCCGCGCCGTACAGGGTTCCCATCCACCAGATGTTGGAGGTAATGTTGGGCGAGATGACGTTATAGATTGCCATGCGCCAGGGGCTTTCGATCTCCATGCCGATGACGGTAAAGCCGCTGAGAATGGTGATCAGTGAGATCCACACCATGCGGTTGGCCAGGGGGGCCAGCTTGTTGCCGCCGAACACGTGGCTGATGGCCGCCAGCAGGCAGAGCCCGGTGGAGGTGATGGCGAAGAAGGCGTAGGTCGAGATCAGAAGCCCCCAGGGCACTTCCCGAGTGTTATTGAAGATGTGTTCGTGTCCGATGACGAAGCCGGCCAGGCCGACGCCGACGCCGCCGACCAGCAGCAGACCGAAGAAAATGGACAGCACCTTGACCAGCGGACTGGATACTTCCGGTTCCGCGGTTGCAGTCAGTGAAAACCCGTTTGCCATGACAGACCTCCTTGTGTTCGTACGTTCCTGGTTGAAAGTGTGGGACATCAGAGTTTGGCCGGCTCGACCATTCGCTCCCTGTTTTCCTCGCTGGCCAGGGATCCCAGGCCAATGAGTGCGACGATGGCCGAAAACGGCCCCAGAAGCACAAACAGGATAAGCGTCAGGCAGAACCAGAGTGATTCGGTAATCTGGGCCAGGTGGGCCCGTATCCACGTTGCAGGAAAGTGACCGCCATCACTGTCCTGCTCTTTGATGCGGCATGCGTGCTGGATGTTCATTGTCTTCCCCTTGTTTCGTTTTTCGCCGGTTGGAGCGATGCTCTTGCCCTCTCTATCGCAAGGCTCATGCCATGGGCCCTGGCGAGAGGTATCTTTCTATCCGAAAAGGAGCAACCTGTTAATGTCACGAAATAAAGGAGATATACCAACATCAATTTGTAGGTTTTACAGGCAGGCAGCGTTGATAAAATATCTCTCATATAGACGCAAAATACTTCCATCCAGCCCGACAAGGCTGGCTCAAAATTCGCCCATTGGGCGCCACCACGACTGGCCAGATAGCTAAGGAACTATCCTCTTAAATTTATTAAATTTTAATTTAAAAATGACAGCATCAACCAGAAGACCGGCACAGCTCTGAGGCGAGGGAACTGTGCGTCAACCATTTTGAAAATGCCGAAGAACTAAATAAATTCTAGTGTAATACCAGATGGATATGATGAAAATCGAAAGCAACAGGCGCAAAATACGCCCAATTGGCAATCAAGTGATGGCGCCAACTCCTGAGTGCATGCAGCGCAGGGAAGCATGGCGATGACTGAAGAACGGGGAGTTGGGAAATCGTGGGGATAGGAAGGCTGGTGA
>CAZFPV010000128.1:0-6111 GCA_964521155.1 uncultured Desulfobulbus sp.
CAGCCGGTCGTAGAGCCGCACCTCGGCCCGCAGGGCATGCGGCGCTGACACCCAATGGATGGTGCCCTTGACCTTGCGGCCGTCGGGCGCGGAGCCGCCCCGGCTCGCCGGGTCGTAGGTGCAGCGCAGCTCGACGATCCGGCCCTGGTCGTCCTTGACCACCTCCTGGCAGGTGACCAGGTAGGCGTAGCGCAGCCGGACCTCGCGGCCAACGCTGAGGCGGAAGAATTTTTTCGGCGCATCTTCCATGAAATCGGCGCGTTCAATATAGATCTCGCGCGAAAACGGCACTGTTCGTTCACCCATCTCCGGCCGTTGGGGATGGTTCTGGGCGACGATCTCCTCCGTCTGGTCCACGGGGTAATTGGTAATCACCACCTTGAGCGGGTCGAGCACGCCGAAGACGCGCACCGCATGCTCGTTGAGGTCCTCTCGGGCGGCGTTTTCGAGCACGCCCATGTCGATCCAGGACTCCCGCCGGCCGATCCCCACCGTGGCGCAGAAGTTGCGGATCGAGGCCGGGGTGTAGCCGCGGCGGCGCAGGCCGGAGATGGTCAGCATGCGCGGATCGTCCCAGCCGGAGACATGGCCCTCGGTGACCAGTTGCAGCAGCTTGCGCTTGCTGGTGACCGTGTAGTTGATGTTGAGGCGGGCAAACTCGATCTGGCGCGGGTGGTTGGGGGTGTTCAGGGTGTCGAGCACCCAGTCGTAGAGCGCCCGGTTGTTCTCAAACTCGAGTGTGCACAGCGAGTGGGTGATCCGCTCCTGCATGTCCGAGAGACAGTGGGTGAAATCGTACATCGGGTAGATGCACCACCGGTCGCCGGTGCGGTGGTGGCTCGACTTGAGGATGCGGTACAACACCGGATCGCGCATGACCACGTTGGGTGAGGCCATGTCGATCTTGGCCCGCAGGACGCAGCTGCCCTCCTCGAGTTCGCCCGCCCGCATCCGCGCGAACAGCTCCAGATTTTCGGCCACCGGCCGGTCGCGGTAGGGGCTGTTCCGGCCCGGCTCGGTGAGGGTGCCCCGGTACTCTCGCATCTCGTCGCCGCTTAAATGGCAGACATAGGCCTTGCCCAGGCGGATCAGTTCGACGGCAAAGTCGTGCAGCTGGTCGAAATAGTCCGAGGCATAGTACAGGTGCTCGCCCCAGTCGAAACCCAGCCAGCGCACGTCGCGCTGAATTGATTCGACATACTCGGTGGATTCTTTGTCCGGGTTGGTGTCGTCGAAGCGCAGGTGACAGCGGCCGCCAAACTCCCTGGCCGCGCCGAAGTTGAGGCAGATCGACTTGGCGTGGCCGATGTGCAGGTAGCCGTTGGGTTCGGGCGGGAAGCGGGTGACGATGCTCTGGTGCTTGCCCGAGGCCAGATCCTCGGCGATGATCTGGCGGATGAAGTCCAGCGGTTTGACGAAGGGCTCTTTTCTGTGGTCATGGTGGCGTTCCCGTGGCGGTGGTTCAGGCGGCGGCAAAGAGATGATCGACGCGGCCCAGGCGCTGGACGACCTTGTCCCGGCCAAGGGTGACGACGATCTCGAACATCGAGGGGCCGGCCAGCTGGCCCGTGAGCACGGTACGCATGGCATTGATGAGCACCCCCGGTTTGATTGCCAGTTCGTCGGCCAGTTCGCGGCTGACCCGCTCGGTCTCCTCGGTGGTGAACGCATCGAGTGCGGCAAATCGCTCGGCCAGCATCGGCAGCCAGGTGACCAGTTGCGGCTCCTTGAGCACGTTCTTGGCCAGCGGCTTGGGGTCGATGGCGTACTCGTCGGCAAAGTAGGCCCGGCCGGCGCCGGTGAAATCCTTGAGGGTGTGAAAGCGATCGCGAATCAGGTTGAGGGTGTGCAGATACCAGTCGCGGCGTGCGCCTGCATAGGCCTGATTCCAGAGCTGCTCGCGTTCAAGTTCCGGCCGTACCATCTCGCCCAGTTCCTCGATGGGCATGGTTCGCAGGTAATGTTCGTTAATGGCGATCAGCTTGGGGTCGGTGAAGAACTTGGGGTCGCCGGGCTTGTAATTGAACACCGAGTTGACCCGGCTGATCCGGGACAGGCTGAAGGCCTCGATCAGTTCCTCGCGATTGAAAAATTCCTGGTCGGTGCCCGGATTCCAGCCCATCAGGCAAAGGAAGTTGCACAGCGCCCAGGGAATGAAGCCCATATCGCGATAATATTGAACCGCCACCACTTCGCCGTGCTTGCGCTTGGAGATCTTGGCCTTCTGCAGGTCGAGAGTCAGCGGCATGTGGGCGAAGACCGGCAGTTTTGCCCCCAGGGCCTCGTAGAGCAGCACCTGGCGGGTGGTGTTGGTCATGTGGTCCTGGCCGCGGATGACGTGGGTGATGCGGTCACGGATGTCGTCGACCACGTTGCAGAGCAGGTAGAGCGGCTTGCCGTTGGAACGGACGATGACGAAATCCTCGATGTCAGCGTAGGCGCGCTCGATCCGGCCGAGCACCTCATCGTCATAGAAGAGCACGCCCTGGCGCTCGGGCACCTTGAAGCGGATCACCGAGGGCAGGCCCTGGCCTTCCCGCGCAGCTACCGCTTCGGCGCTCAGGTGACGGCAGGCGCCGTCGTAGCCGACGTCGTGTTTCTTCTCCGCCATGGCCGCTTCCCGTTTGCGCTCCAACTCCTCCTTGGTGCAGAAGCACTTATAGGCCTGGCCCGAGGCCAGCAACCGGTTGGCGGCGGCTATGTGGTCGTGCTCGAACTCGGTCTGGAAGTAGGGACCTTCGTCCCAGTCCAGGCCAAGCCAAGTCATGCCGTCGATGATGCCGTCGATGGAGGCCTGGGTGGAGCGCTCCTCGTCGGTATCCTCGATGCGCAGGATCATTGTGCCGTTGTGCTTCCTGGCGAACAGCCAGTTAAACAGCGCCGTCCGGGCGCCGCCGATATGGAGATAGCCGGTGGGGCTGGGGGGAAAGCGAACGCGTACTTCTTCCATGAATGCTCCTTCTGGATGCCGGGAGAAACCCTTGCTGTCTTGCCGCAGGAAAAAATCGTATATATATCGTCCGCGCGGGTTGTCTTCAAGGGAAAGGTTGCGCCGATCCCTCCTGGCGCGGTTCCCGTGAAGGCAACTTTATACTTTCGTCTTGTGGACAGCCAGGAATATCGGTATATCTTTTTTTCTGCCCGCAACTGCCGCCGGGTCGTTTCTGCCACAAACCCGAACCTGCCTGCACGGTACATCTCTTACCCGCCATTGTATACGCCATGATGACCGAATCCACAGCCCATTGCGATGAATGCCCGGATGGCCGGGTCAAGGATGCCTCCGGCCGCTGCGTCATGCCCGAGGTGACGTTTGCCTCGTTCATCCTCTCCCTGAACACCTCGGCCCTCTACCACATGGGCGAGCTGCCGCATCCGGAAACCGGCCGCAAGGTCGTTGATCGTGAACTGGCCAAGCACACCATCGACACCCTGTCGCTGCTGGCTGAAAAGACCAGGGGCAACCTCTCCCATGACGAGAGCGAGTTCCTGACCCGGGTCCTCTACGAACTGAAGATGCGGTTCGTCAAGCTGTCCTGAGTGGACGGGTCCGGTCGCACGCCATGTCTCGGGATGTCCTTACCCTCTGGGCTCCGGCCAAGATCAATCTGTATCTCCGCATCACTGGCCGCCGGCCTGACGGCTATCATACCTTGGATACCCTCATGCAGAAGATCGACCTGCGGGACCAACTGGTGCTGCAGGCAACATCCGGGGGCGTCAGCCTGCGTTGTCCGGGCTCCGATCTGCCGGAAGAGGACGGCAATCTGGTCTTCCGGGCGGCGGAGCTGTTTCTGGCAACCTTTGGCTCGCGTTGTGATCGTCCCGAGCCCGGGGTGGCCATCACCTTGACGAAACACATCCCCGTTGCCGCGGGCCTGGGCGGGGGCAGCAGCGACGCCGCCGTCACCCTTGCCGGGCTCGACGCCTTGTTTGCCTGCCACTGCACCGGCGCCGAGCTTGCCGAACTCGGGCTGCGACTGGGCGCGGACGTGCCTTTTTTCTTAAGCGATGCCCCGGCCGCGGTCGCCACGGGCATCGGTGAGGTGCTGCAGCCGATGCCGTCCCTGAGCGGGTATACAGTGCTGCTGGTAAATCCCGGTTTTCCCGTGTCCACCCGGTGGGCGTACCAGACTTTTGCGTTGACAAAAAAAGAAGAGGAAAGTAATTTAACGCGTTTTGAAAAGGCTTCCGAAAGCTCTGGCAGGTTACGGCCGGAACTGCCGCACGGCCTTGACAACGATCTCGAAGCAGTGACCGTGGGCCGTTATCCCGAAATCGGGCAGCTCAAGAACGAGTTGCTTACCCGGGGTGCGGTCGCGTCGCTGATGTCCGGATCCGGGCCGACCGTTTTTGGCCTGTTCGCCGACCGCCGGGTCGCCGAGCGGTGTCTGGCGGAAATGCGCGTACGATTTGCCCACTGCTGGCTGGTCGCTCCACTGGGTGGAGCACAAGAATAATTTTCTTCATGCAACGTGTCTGGCACTGAGCTGGGGCGTCGTCAAGCGGTAAGACACAAGGTTTTGATCCTTGCAATCGGGGGTTCGAATCCTCCCGCCCCAGCCATTTGCACACGAGATGTATTACGCCATGCCCAAAAAATTGAAAATTTTCACCGGCAACGCCAATCCCGCGATTGCCCGGGAAATCTGCGATTACCTCGGCGTGCCCCTTGGCGCGGCCGAAGTGAAAAAGTTTTCCGATGGCGAGATCTCCGTCGAAATCGGGGAAAATGTCCGGGGCGCGGATGTCTTCATCATTCAGCCGACCTGCACGCCGGTCAACGATCACCTCATGGAGCTCCTGATCATGATCGACGCCGTTCGTCGGGCCTCGGCCAGGCGGATCACCGCGGTCATGCCCTACTACGGCTACGCCCGCCAGGATCGCAAGGTGCGGCCGCGGGTACCCATCACCGCCAAGGCCATCGCCGACATGCTCATGGTGGTCGGAACCCGTAGGGTGCTGTGCATGGACCTGCACGCCGGCCAGATTCAGGGCTTCTTTAACATCCCGGTCGATCACCTTTACGCCGCACCCATCATCCTCAAATACATCCGGGAAAGCTTCACCGACGTGGTGATGGTCTCTCCCGACGCGGGCGGCGTTGAGCGGACCCGGGCCTTTGCCAAGCGGCTGAACGCGGGCTTGGCAATCATCGACAAGCGGCGCGAGCGGGCCAACGAGTGCGAGGCCATGCACGTCATCGGTGATGTCAAGGGCAAGACGGCCATCCTGCTCGACGACATGGTCGACACTGCCGGCACCCTCTGCGGCGGGGCGGCCATCCTCAAGGAGGTCGGCGCCAAGGAGGTGCATGCCTGCTGTTCGCACGCGGTGCTGTCCGGGCCTGCGGTCGAACGCATCAGCAAGTCCTGCTTGAAGTCGCTGCTGGTGACCAACTCCATCCCCCTGCGGGATGATGCCAGGCAGTGCGAGAAAATCACCGTCCTGTCGGTGGGGGAACTGCTTGGCGAAGCCATCAGCCGGATCCATAACGAGGATTCGGTCAGTTATCTTTTCGTCTAAGAACACATAGTATTTTCTTAAATATTTCCCGGAGGAAGGGGGGAGGTTGGTATGTTACAGGTAACAATGGAGACAAAGGTGCGCACGGTGTTCGGCAAGGGGCCCATGCGTCAATTGCGGATGAACGACATCACCCCTGCCAACCTGTACAGCGGCGGCGTTGCGCCGGTGTCCCTGCAGTTCGACGCCACCAAGCTGTATCGAAACCTGCTTTTCATCCAGGGTCGCAACGCCGTGGTCACCTTGGAGGTGGAAGGGGACAGCAAGCCGCAGCGGCATGTACTCATCCAGGAGATCCAGAAGGAACCGGTTTCCGGCAGCCTCCTGCATGTGGATTTCAAGGAGATCGACCTGGGCAAGGTTGTCACCTTCACAGTGCCGGTCGAGTATGTGGGTAAGGCCAAGGGCGTGGATCTGGGCGGAGAGTTGCAGGTTCATAAGCGCACCGTTCGTCTGCGCGGCTGCCCGCTGGACATCCCTGATGTGATCAAGGCCGATATCACCAACCTGGAGCAGGGCGGTGCAGGCGTAACCTATGGCGATCTCGCCTTGCCCGCCAATGTGGAGATGCTGGAAAAGGCC
>CAZFPV010000129.1:0-2686 GCA_964521155.1 uncultured Desulfobulbus sp.
CTGGAAGCGGTCAAGGAAGGTCTGGAACAGGGCCGGGTCGGAGCCGCGAAAGCCGTAGATGGACTGATCCGGATCGCCGATGGCAAACACGGTCGAGGTCTCGGCCAACAGGGCCACCAACTGGTACTGCATCGGGTTGACGTCCTGGAACTCATCGACAAAGAGATGCCCGGTGGCGTCCCGGATGACCGAGGCAGCCTCGCCGCCCTGGCGCAGCAGGGCCACGGTGCGACCGACCACGGCCTCGATGTCGATCAGCGACCGTTCGGCCAGTGCCCGCAAGCATTGTTGCGCCTCGGGTCCTGCCTCGGCCTCGCCCCCCTGGCAGAGGTGCGCGGACAGATGGCGGGACAGCTCCTGCCGCCGAGCCCGGGTCCAATCGGGGTAGAGCTCCTCGAGCAGGCCTGCCCGATCCTCTGGCCCGGCCACCCGCAAACCGGGCTCGGTTCGGCGCAGCTGCGCCAGGCAATAGCCGTGGAAGGTCGCGGCCGTGACCCTGGCCGACAGATCCGGGGTCTGCCGCAGCCGCTCCCGCACTTCGGCCGCCGCCTTGTTGGTGAAGGTGATGACTGTGCAGGGCTCAGCCGATGCCGAAGCCATGCGCCGCACCCGACTGACCAGGGTGTGGGTCTTGCCTGTGCCCGGACCGGCCTGCACCAGGATCAGGCGGGCCTCGCTGGCCACGGCCCGCTGTTGTTCCTGATTGAGCTTGCGGGGCAACGGCGCAGCGACGGTCTGCGCCGCCTGTTCCGCCAGCGCAATCCGCGCCCGTTTTCCCGCCCGACCGGCCGGCGCGGCCGCCTGGCCAAACAGATTGGCCTGGCCGCAGAGCTCGGCTCGTTCGCCCTCGGAAAAGACGTTGATCACCCCGAACTCGCCGTCATAACCCGGCCGGCGGATCACCCGGCCGGCGCGCACCCGGTCAATGGCCTCGGCCAGGAGGCCAAAGCCCTGGCAGCGGATCTCCTCCACCGGAGCATCCAGCAGCAGTTGAAATTCAGAGCCGAACGTATTGATCAGACGAACATATCCAGCGACGGCCTTCTTGCTGGCAGCACCGCAGCCCAGGAGTTCTGCGACCATCTCCTGCAGGGGGATGAGGCTGTGCACCACCGGCGAGCCGGCAGGGAACACCGGCGTGGACCGGTCGGCCAGTTCCATGACCCGGTGGAGCACGCCGATGGTCAGGGGCTTGCCGCAGACCGGGCAGAGCCCGCCGTGGTCGCGGGTGGCCGCCGGCTCCAGACAGACGCCGCATTTGCGGTGGCCGTCGCAGTGGTACTTGCCCTCCTCGGGGTAGAATTCGACCGTGGCCGCAAAACGCTGGCGCCCATCCGCGTCCATGGGGGTGCGCAGGGCCTCGCGCAGGGCAAAGAAATCGAACCCGGTGGTGAAGAGGTTGGCCTCGCGGCCCAGTTTGCCCGGCGAGTGGCAGTCCGAGTTGGAGATCAGGGTGCAGCGGTCAAGCGCGGAGATCAGTCGGTTCATCTCCGGATCGGAGGAGAGGCCGGTCTCTAGGGCAAAGATCTGGTCACTGAGGTCGCCGAAACACTCCTCGATGCTGTCGAACCCTGACTTGGAGCCAAACAACGAGAACCAGGGCGTCCAGATGTGAGCGGGCACGAGGAATCCCTCGGGGGCCTGATCAAGCAGGATTTCGAGCAGGTCGCGGCTGTCCAGGCCGAGTATGGGCCTGCCGTCCGAGGCGATGTTGCCGAGCCTGGCCAGGGTGGCGTTGAGCCGCCGCACCGAATCCAGGTCCGGGACGTACAACAGGTTGTGCACCTTGCGCACCCGGCCGCCCCGTTTGTAGATGGAGCTGATCTCGGCGGTGAGGACAAAGCGGATGTCACCGGGCGAGGCCGAGGGCCTGATGCCCTGGGGCAGGGCCTCGGCAGCGGCCTCAAGCCCCTGGTGCAGGCGGAAGAATCCGGGCTCGGCCGGCTCCAGGTGTTCGAGCAGATGAGCAAACCAGCCGGGGTGGGTGAAATCGCCGGTGCCCACCACCTGGATGCCCTTGACTGCGGCCCAGGCCGCCAGGCCCGGGAGGTGGCTGGCCTGACTAGTAGCCCGCGAAAATCGCGAATGGACATGGAGATCGGCGATATAGCTCATACAGGACTCCAGCCGTAGAGCAGGTGCTGCTGAATGTAGGCAAGGACTGTCGGCGGCAGCATGGCCGGGATACGACCGCCCCGCAGTTCGCCGCGAATGGTCGAGGAGGAAACCGGCAAACGCAGGTCCCGCAGGTAGGTGACGGTGTTGCCGCCCCGGCCGACCCAATGGCCGCTAGCCGGATCCAGGGTGAGTGTCGGGTCAAGGCGGGCCAGGGTGCGGAGAAACTCCGCATCGTCAAGGTTGTCGCGGCTGACCGCGATCAGGCTGACCAGGGCCAGCAATTCCCTAGCCCGGTGCCAGTGCGGCAGGTCAAGCAGCATGTCGGCGCCGAGCACGAGATAATAGCGATGGCGGCCGTGGCGGGCCATGAGGGCATGGACCGTGTTGATGGTATAGGAGGGCGCAGGCAGTTCGCCCTCGATCAGCGACAATTCGATGCGTTCGCGGTCAGGGCAGTCGGCCAGGGCCGCCGTCAGCATGGCGGCCCGGTCGGTGAAGGAGGCCTCGGGCTGCCGCTTGTGCGGCGGGGCCAAGGCGGGGAGGATGAGCAGCCGGTCCAGGCCGCAGC
>CAZFPV010000129.1:2696-6089 GCA_964521155.1 uncultured Desulfobulbus sp.
CTCGTGCACCGGATCAAAGGTGCCGCCGAACAGGCCGATATGGTGGGATTCCCTGGAGGTCACGCGTCAGGCGCGAATCTCTCCGGCGCCAAAGACGATGAACTTTTTGGTGGTCAACTCTTTGAGCCCCATGGGGCCATAGGCATGGAGTTTGGTGGTGGAAATGCCAATCTCTGCGCCCAAGCCAAACTGGCCACCATCGTTGAAGCGGGTCGAGGCATTGACCATCACTGCCGAGGCGTCGACCTCGCGCAGGAAGCGCTGACTGCGGGCATAGGAGCTGGTGATGATGGTCTCGGTGTGGCGGGAGCCGTAGCGGTCGATGTAATCCATGGCCTCGTCCATGTCGGCCACCACCCGAATCACCAGGGCCAGGTCGAGGAACTCGGCGCCCCAGTCGCTCTCCGCGGCCGGTTCGATCCCCTCGCAGAGAATCCGGCTGCTGTGGCAGCCGAGCATCCGCACCCCTTCCTTTTTCAGTGCCCCAACCAGCCTGGGCAGAAAGGCGCCGGCTATCTCCCGGTGCACCAGCACGCCCTCCAGGGCGTTGCATACGCCCGGTCGCTGCACCTTGGCGTTGAGGATGATGCGGACAGCCATGTCGAAATTGGCGTCCTCATCGACAAAGGCATGACAGACACCCTTATAGTGCTTGAGCACCGGAATGCGCGATTTCTCGGTCACCGCCCGGATCAACCCCTCGCCGCCGCGCGGAATAACCAGGTCAATGTACTCCTCCTGCTGCAACAGGATGTCGATGCCTTCCCGGTCGGTGAAGGACAGCACCTGGACAATGGCCGGGTCCACCTGATGCCTGGCCAGCACCTCCTGCAGCACCGTGGCCAGGGCCAGGTTGGAGTGGATGGCCTCGGAGCCGCCGCGCAGGATGACCGCGTTGCCGGCCTTGAGACAGAGCGCCGCCGCATCAATGGTGACGTTGGGCCGGGATTCGTAGATCATGCAGATAACGCCCAGCGGCACCCGCATCCGGCCGACGGTGATGCCGCTCGGCCGCTGGCGCATCTCGTCGACCTCGCCCACCGGATCCTCCAGAGCAGCCACCTCTCGCAGCCCCTGAACCATGCCGCCGACGACCTGTTCGTTCAATTGGAGCCGGTTGAGCATGGCGCTGGACAGGCCGGCCTTTTCGGCTGCGGCCATGTCCCTCGCGTTCTCGGTCAGAAGAAAGGCCTGCTGAGCCACCAGCGCCTCGCCGATCTCAAGGAGGATGCGGTTTTTCAGTGCGGTCGGCATGGCGCCGATCACCCGGGCCGCGGCCCTGGCCTTTTTCACCATGTCGAGGACGATCAACTCTATCTGCTCGCGTTCCATGCGGCGTCTCCAGTGCAGGAAAGAATCAAGAAGGGGGATGCAATCAGTTAAACAGGCAATGGGAATACGGCGCCACGCACAGGAAAAGAGCCTGAGCAATCCGCTCCGGCCTATTGTTCCAGCATGTCGACCACCGAGCGCTGGCCCCTGCGCACCAAGCAATCATGACATGAACCGCGACAGCAGTCCAGCAGATTCCCGTTACCGGGACTCCTGATCAAGCAGCACCAGGTTATCGCGGTGAATGACCTCGTCATGGTCCTTGCCGCCGAGGATGGTCTCGATCTCATGCGTCTTGCAGCCGCGGATGCGTTCGATGTCGCTGGCGGCATAATTGCTCAATCCTGCTGCAATTACCCGGCCGTCGCGATCCAGGCAATGCACCGGCGCGCCCACGGCAAAGCTGCCCCGGACTTCGGTCACCCCCGAGGGCAGCAGGCTCTTGCCGCCGCTGGTGAGGGCGCGGCGGGCGCCATCGTCGATGACAAGAAATCCTTGCGGTTTGAGCACATAGGCGATCCAGTGCTTGCGGCGATTGAGCTTGCCCTTGCCGGGCAGGAAGAAGGTGCCGATCAGTTCGCCGCCGAACAGGGCCTGGAGGATTTCGGGATGCCGGCCCGGTCCGATAAACGAGGCGCCACCGCAGGCCGACACCATCCGGGCGGCCCTGATCTTGGCCATCATGCCGCCGGTGCCCAGCTGGCTGGTTGAATGCCCGGCCATGGCCTCGATTTCGCGGGTGATGCTGGCCACGGTGTAGATCGGCCGGGCGTCGGGATCTTCCAGCGGGTGGCCAGTGTAGAGACTGTCCACATCGGTGAGGATGATGAACAGATCGGCGCCGATCATGTTGGAAATGAGCGCGCCCAGGGTATCGTTGTCGGAGAAGCGCAGTTCCTCGGCCGAAACGGTGTCGTTCTCGTTGATGATCGGCACCACCCCGAACTCGAACAGGGTAAGAATGGTGTTGCGCACGTTGAGGTACCGACCCCGGTGGGAGAGGTCGGCGTGGGTGAGCAGCACCTGGGCCACCGGCTGATTGAAGCCGGCAAAGGCCTGCTCGTAGGCCTGCATCAGCAGTCCCTGGCCGGTGGCGGCCATGGCCTGCTTGACCCGCAGTTCCTCGTGGGCGGTCTTGACCACCCCCAGACGCTTGCGGCCGGCGGCCACGGCCCCGGAGGTGACAAGAATGACCTCGCGGCCAGTGGACTGGAGAAAGGCGATCTGGCGGGCAATGTTGCCGATAATCTCGGGCAGCAGGCCGTCCTCGCCGGTGAGCACGGCGCTGCCCACCTTGATGACCACCCGTTTGGCCTGATCGAACAGGGTCTGGCGATAGTAGAGTCCGTCTTCCCTATTCACCTGAAAAGTCATGGCGCACCTCCGCGCGATGGGACTCCAGCATCTCGCCCAGCAGGGCCTTGAGGGGTTCCAGGCCGTCGCCCTCCTCGGCGGAGATGGCCAGCACCGTAAGCCCCAGGTCGGTAAACAGCCGGCGGACCTCTTCGAGCCTCGAAGGCTCGATCAGGTCGATCTTGTTGAGGACAATGAGGTGTTTCCGCGTGAGCAGTTCCTCGTTGAAGGCCGCCAACTCGCGGGCAAGCGTCTGGTAATCCGCAAGCGGCTGGTCGCCCTCGGTGGAGGCGTCGATCAGATGCAGGAGGATGGAGGTCCGCTCGATATGGCGCAGGAACTGGTGCCCCAGACCGATGCCCTGGTGCGCACCCTCGATCAGGCCGGGGATGTCGGCGATGATGCAGGGCTCGGTGTAGGGCAGATGGAGCACACCCAGCTGCGGTTCCAGGGTGGTAAAGGGGTAGTCGGCAATCTTGGGATTGGCCGCGGACAGCCTGGAGAGCAGGGTCGACTTGCCGGCATTGGGCAGGCCGATCAGGCCGACGTCGGCCAGCAGCTTGAGTTCGATGACGAGCCAGCGCTCCTCGCCGGGCTGGCCCGGGGTGGCCTTGCGCGGGGCCCGATTGGTGGAGCTGGCGAAGCGGGTGTTGCCCAGGCCGCCGTGTCCGCCGGCGGCAGCAAGGAACCGCTGCTCGGGATGGGTCA
>CAZFPV010000130.1:0-5982 GCA_964521155.1 uncultured Desulfobulbus sp.
ATCTTGATCCGCGCCACGGGGCCATGCGACTGGGCGAGATGGAGGCGGATACGGTCTCCGGACCCGCCTGGAGGCGGCTGGTCGGCCTGCTGCCGGCGGAGAGCGGCTGGTGGCTGGAACTGGTCGGCGACCATTTTCCCGACCCCGGAGCCGTCGACGAGGGACTGCTCGCTGCCATCGGCTTCAATCCCACGGTGCTGCAGTGGCAGGTGAGCCGGCTTTCGACCGGTGAGAAGCAGCGACTGGCCATTGCCCGTCTGCTGCACAACGGGCCGCGGTGCCTGCTCCTGGACGAGCCAACGGCCAGCCTGGACCAGAGCATGGTGGCCCAGGTCGAGGAGATGCTGCTCTCCTGGGGCCGGACGAATCAGGCGCCCATCCTCTGGGTCAGTCATGATCCCGCCCAGTTGGAGCGGGTCAGCGGGCGGCGATTTCTCATGGAGACCGGCGGTCAGCTGGTGGAGAAGGGGAGCTTCAGCCATGAACGTTGAGCCGCTCTCGCCCCTGGATCTCGGCCTGGCCGCGGTGCTGCTGGTTCTGCTCGGGCTGCTCAGCGTCCGGCTGCGACTGGGCCTGGGCCGGCAACTGGCTATCGCCGCCGCCAGGACCACGGTCCAGCTGCTGCTCATCGGCCATGTTCTGCGGCTGTTGTTTGCCCACTCGCATTTCGGGTATGTCCTGCTCATCTCGCTGGTAATGCTGGCTGCGGCCGGCCGCGAGGTGACGGTACGTCAACGCCGGCAGCTGCGAGGCATCCATCGCTGGCTGATCGGCACCGGTTCGATGGCTCTCTCCTCGTTCACCGTCACCCTGCTGGCGCTCACGGTGATCATCGGCCGCGAGCCCTGGTACACGCCCCAGTATGCCGTTCCGCTGTTGGGCATGTTGTTGGGCAACACCATGAGCGGGGTGGGCCTGGCCATGGACCGGATGACCGAAACCCTGTGGCAGCAGCGGGCCGTCATTGAACAGCGGCTGCTGCTTGGCCAGACCGCTGGCCAGGCCGCGGCCGACATCCGCCGTCAGGCCATCCGCTCCGGCATGATGCCGGTGCTCAACTCCATGGCCACCGCGGGCCTGGTGAGCCTGCCGGGGATGATGACCGGCCAGATCCTGGGCGGCTCCAGCCCCTTGGACGCGGTCCATTACCAGATCCTGATCATGTTTCTGATCACCGCCGGAACCGGTTTTGGCAGTATCGTCGCCGTGCGCTGGGTCCAGCGCCGCCTGTTCGACAGCCGCCATCGTCTGCGTCTGGACAACCTGCATCCGGTCCGCTCGGATTCGTGAGTCCGGCCCGCTGTCCCGACCGCTGTCGAACAGCGGTGGTCGGAGGCAGGCGTCCTTTGGAGTCCGTGCCGTACCACGCACTCGCCGTAACCCTTCACCACCCAGGAGTGCGCCCCATGGCCCTGATTCAGGAACTCAAATATCGATTTCCCCCGCTCATCCTGCTGCTGGCACTGCTGTCGGCTTTCCCACCGCTGGCCACCGACATGTACCTGCCGGCCCTGCCCTTGCTCCAGCGGGAGTGGGGCGCCTCGCTGGTGATGGTCAACCTGACCCTGGTCGCCTTTTTTGTCACCTACTGCATCTTTCTGCTGATCTACGGGCCGCTCTCGGACCGCTATGGCCGCCGGCCGCCGCTGCTGGCCGGGGTGTCGCTGTTTATCTGCGCCTGCTTTTTCTGCGGCCTGGCGCACAACGCCTCCATGATGATCATTGGCCGCATCCTCGAAGGCGCGGGCGCGGCGGCCTCCTCGGCCATTGTCTTTGCCGTGTGCAAGGATCTGTTCACCGGCCGGCAGCGGCAGCGGGTGTTCATCCAGATCGGCGTGATCGTCAGCGTGGCGCCGATGATCGCTCCGATCATCGGCGGCTGGATCATCGCCCTGCTCAACTGGCGCTGGATCTTCCTCATGCAGGCGGCCCTGGCCATGATTGCCCTGCTGGGCGTGCTGCGCATGGACGAATCGCATCGGCCGGCCAACCCGCCCGGGCTTGCCGAGGTGGCCGGCAGCTATCTGCGTCTGTTGGCCAACCACCGTTACCTGTCGCTGCTGTTGACCCTGTCGCTCACCTGCATCCCGGTCTTTGCCTTCATCGGCGGCTCGGCGGACCTGTACATCACCCGGATGGGGTATTCCGAGCAACAGTTCAGCCTCTTTTTCGGCTTCAACGCCATGGCCTTTGCTTTCGCGCCGCTGACCTTCTCCCGCATGGCCCGCCAGCACGCCACCATCACCCTGATGCCGCTCGGCTTTGCCGGCATTATCCTTGCCTCGGCGCTCCTGCTCTGCCCCTGGCTGCCCCTACCCTGGCGGCTGACCCTGCCCATGTTCCTGCTGACCTTTTCCTTCTCCTTCTGCCGGCCTGCGGGCAACAACCTGATCCTCGAACAGGTCGACCGCGACGTCGGCGCAGCCTCCTCGCTGATGGTCTTCTTCTATTTTCTCACCGGCGCGATCGCCATGTGGTTCTTCTCGCTCGACTGGGGCAACAAGCTGGTCGCCCTGGGGTTGATGGGACTGATCCCGGCGAGTTGCACCATGGCCTGCTGGCTGGTGATTCGCAAGCGGCTCAGGCCGGTGGCCTCGGGCAGGACGGGAGAGGGGCAGGGCTGAAGGAGGGGCGCTGCGGGCGAATCAGGACTCGCCGATGAACATCTGGGAGGTCAGATCCCAGCAGGTGACGATGCCGTTGCGCCATTTGGCCAGTTGTACGTTGCCGTCCTGGGAGACGACGATGGCCAGGACGTTGTGGAGGAGATTGCAGAGGTGGTAGACCGAGCGGTGGCGGGAGCCGTAGCCTTCAATCTTGGCCAGGGTCACCATGGTGCCCTCGGTGTCGTTGGCAATGGCCACCTCGGTGAGTTTGTCCAGCGAACCGACGATCATGCCGCCAAAGCCAATGGGACCCCGGGGGCAGAGCACCACCGCCCCGTCCACCGAGGACAGGTTGGCAATGAACTGGGCGTGCTCGTAGAGCGCCTCCGCCAGGTCGTAGACCGCCGATTCATGGCGGAGGCCGACATAATCCCGCCAGGTGATCACCCGGTCCTCGTTGTTGGCGTCGCCGAGCGCCGTGGTCGCGAGCCGGATTGTGCGGACGATCAACTGCCGCTGCCGCTGGATCGCCTCGTCCTGCTGGAACCGGTACTTGAGCAGGATGAGCGGGTTCTCCGCCAGGATTTCCGCCGGGTTATCCTCGGGAAAAATGATAAAGGTGCCGCCGTGCCGGCCCATGCGGGTTACGCTTAAAATCCGTTTGAGGAGTTGAAACTGGAGGTTCTGGATAAACTCGTCGCCGATCCGGGCCACCGGGTGGAGCACGCTGGACCGAAATAGTTCGTGCTGCTCCAGCAGCGCCTGATGCCCGGAGGAGAACAGTTTGCCGATCCACTTGGACTGAAAGACGTTGGCCGCGGAGTCGAGCAGGCGGCCGCCGTTCATGGTGGCGATAATGGCCAGTCCCTTGCAGATGGTCAGCATCCCGGGGCCGGTGACATGGACGACAAAGGCCGGCGGCAGGCGGTTGGTTTTCTTGTTGCCGCCGCGTTCTTCCTGCAGCCAGCGGATGCCCGAATTGACCACGCCCCAGATCTGGAACCCCTTTTCCGGATGACGCTCGATGCCGATCAGCGAGCGCTCAAAATCCATTGCCGGGGACAGGCGGCGCAGTTCATATTCGTTGAAGGGCCTGGGAGTGCTGAACAGCAGGCGGAGAAATCCCTTGGGCGGCCCCTCGTCGGGCGGGAAGAGGCTCGGCGGCGCCAGGATCAGCCGCAGGGTCACGGCCCGGTCCTCCTCCCGCATCATGCTGACCTGGTAGCAGGTGGAGATCAGCTGCACCAGCCCGTTCTTGCCCGGCAACACGCAGGCCAAGGCCTCGGGCGAGGCGTTCTGGGCAGGAGGCGGACCCCACCGCTGTTCGATAAGGGCGGCGAGTTCGTTGGGATAGACGTGCATGGGCCGTGTCGGAGAAGGGGTGACGTTACTGTACTATACCGTGGGAGCACCATCGTGCAAACCCTGGAATGCAGGATTGTGCATTCCTTGCAAGACCGCCGAGCGCAAGCAACCGGCCGGCGCTGAAAATGATTGTCTTCGGCCGGGTTTTGCGGTAACAGGGGACCTCGCCATTCGCGTCGATCCCCACCCGGGCGACGCCCCATTCCCCGTTTTTTGTGGTACACACCAACATGAGCAGCCAAGTACGAGAAACCCTGGCGGATGTGCGCATCCCCGTGGTCCAGGTCCCTCCCCATCCCCTCCGGCCGGTGCTGTCCGACCGGGAGAAAGCCGCCCTCAAGGATCGCATCAGGGAGCTGCTGCGGCAAAAGGATGCGGTCCTGGTGGCCCATTACTACACCGACGGCGACCTGCAGGATCTGGCCGAGGAGACCGGCGGCTGCGTCGCCGACTCGCTGGAGATGGCCCGCTTCGGCACGGTCCACCCGGCGCAGACCCTGGTGGTCGCCGGGGTGCGGTTCATGGGCGAAACCTCCAAGATCCTTAACAACGAAAAGCGAGTGCTCATGCCCGACCTGGGCGCGACCTGCTCGCTCGACGAGGGCTGCCCGGCGGACCTGTTCTCCGCCTTCTGCGACCGTCACCCCGACCACACGGTGGTGGTCTACGCCAACACCAGCGCCGAGGTCAAGGCCCGCTCCCACTGGGTGGTCACCTCGGGCATCGCCCTGCCCATCGTCAAACATCTGGCCGAGCGGGGGGAGAAGATCCTCTGGGGGCCGGACCGGCATCTGGGCCGCTACGTGCAGAGCCTGACCGGGGTGGAGATGATCCTCTGGCCTGGCTCCTGCGTGGTCCACGAGGAGTTCAAGGCCGAGGCCCTGGTCCGGTTGCGGCAGGAGCATCCCCAGGCTGCGGTGCTGGTGCATCCCGAATCGCCCAGGGAGGTGGTCGATCAGGCCGACGTGGTCGGCTCCACCACTGCCCTGATCGAGGCGGTGCGCACCTTGCCCAACCCGGAATTCATTGTCGCCACCGACGCCGGCATCTTCAACAAGATGCGGCAACTGGCCCCGGGCAAGATCCTGCTCGGCGCGCCGACTGCGGGCGAGGGGGCCACCTGCGAGAGCTGCGCCCGCTGCCCCTGGATGGAGATGAACACCCTTTCGCAGTTGGTGCGGGTGCTTGAGACCGGCGAAAACGAGATCCAGGTGGCGCCGGACCTGGCAGCCAGAGCCCGGGTCCCGATCCAGCGGATGCTCGATTTCGCGGCGTTGATGAAAAAGAAGTAGGCGGATCCGGCTCAGGGGCCGACGGTTTCGCGGAAAGGGCGGAAGCGTCCGGTGCGCAGGTCAAGGCCCTGGAGCAGGATTTCGCTGTCGGCGTAGAGGGTGGCGATCAGGCTGGTCAGGTTGCGGTTGATGAGCAGGCGGAGAGCAACGCCGGGCAGGGTCAGCATCTCGTAGTCGGTGTCGGCGTCGCCGGCGATCAGCAGCGGCGTCCGCTTGACGAAGCGTTCGATGATCTCCACCTTGCCCCGGCGGTAGGTAACCGGGTAGTCTTCGGGGTCAGCTGTGGTCAGCCGTCCCGCACTGTCCAGGCCGACGCGGATGCCAAAGATATGGTCTTCGGCCACAGGGAACCCGAGCAACCGCACCGCCTCCTGAACCACCCACTCGGTACTCGCCGAAATCACAACGCAGTCGATGCCCCGGTCGCCCAGGGTGTGCATCAGCTGCCGCATCTCCGCATGCACCTGCAGCCCGGTCGGCAGGCCGGCCTCAATCCGGCCCACGGGCGCAGGGGCCTCGATCCTCAGGCGTTCCTCGGCCAGCGCCTCGGCCTGGGCCGCGGTCAGCACCTCGGCGGCGAATTGCCGCAATTCCGCAAGCGTATATCCGGCCAGCAGCCGGCCCATGAAGGGCAGGACGAAGGCCGAGCCGAAGCGTGCGTCCCGCCGGGCCGCGGCGGTCAGCCACAGCAGCAGGGTGGTGAACAGGCCGTACTGGGG
>CAZFPV010000131.1:0-1495 GCA_964521155.1 uncultured Desulfobulbus sp.
ATCAACCGCTTCTGGGCCCGGACCATGTCGCGGATGGTAACCATGGGAAAACCCAGGGCGTACGGTTTGCCGGTGGCCGGGTTGATTGACGAGGGGCCGGTGGAGCCGGAGCAGCCGCCGAGAATGTTGGAGCAGATGACGAAGTAGCGGTTGGTGTCGATGGGCTTGCCCGGGCCGACCATGTTGTCCCACCAGCCGGGCCGTTCGTCGTCCTCACGCAGGCATCCGGCCACATGCGAGTCGCCGGAGAAGGCGTGGAGGATGAGGATGGCGTTGGACCGGGCCCCGTTGAGCACGCCCAGGGTCTCGTAGGCAAGGGTGATCGGGCCCAGATGAGCGCCGCAGTCAAGCGCCATCTCGTCGGGCGGCTCGGCAAAGGTGAAATACCTTCGCTCAACCAGCAGGGGATTGACCGGCGTCCCGGCAAGGTCGCTCATGATTGCCCGTGTCGCCGCGTCGCTGCCCCGAGGGCGAGAATTGTCCTACGATGTGGGACAAGTATTGTCTCTTCAGCCAATGCATCCATGGCTCGATGTATAAGCACAGGCCGGGAATTGCGCCACAAGAAAATAGTGCGGGCGGCGATGCGTCGGGAGGGAAGGCCGGGCAGTCGAGGACGTTCAGGAGTCGCTGCCCAGGTCCTTGAAACAGTAGGGGTCACGCTCGGTGAAGACGTTCAGGCCGAATCCGTGGGCCACGGCGGCGCAGCCGCGGCAGACCGGACGGAGCTCGCAACCCTGGCAGGCGCTGCTGCCGCTTCGATACCTGTCGGCCGCGGCGCCCGCATAGATGTCGCCAAGCGATTGGGCAAAGATGTTGCCGATGGGCGAGGGGAATTTGCGGCAGGCATGGACCTCGCCATCGGGCAGAAGCGAGACGAAATTGAAGGCCGCACCGCAGCCGAACCCGGTGCAGCCGCCGGTGAGCGGCAGGCCCCGCTCCTGGAGCAGCAGATTGAAGAAGTTGTCCTTGAGACTCAGATGCTCCTGGTGCGAGGCCTCGTCAAGAACGTCCCGCAGCAGCGGCCGGAACCGGTCGGTCTCCAGCGAGGCCAGCTCCGCACCCTCGCCGACCATGGCCAGGCGGTTGAAGGTGAAGAGGTCGGCGCGGCCGCGGAGCAGCCGGGCCAGGGGGATGACCTGATCGCCGTTGGCGCGGGTGAGGGTGAGCATCACCATGGCATAGATGCCATGTCGACGCAACAGGTCGAGGAAGGCCAGGGTGCGATCGAAATGGCCTGCGCCCCGCATGTAATCATTGTGCTCCCGCATTCCCTCCAAGCTGACCTGGTAAAACTCGGGCCGGCCGATCGCGACCAGCCGTTCAATGAACGACTCGTCCATGGGGTTGCCGAGGATGGCCGCGAGAAAGCCGCGAGCAAGCGTCTCCTGGTAGAGCTCGTAAAAATGCGGGTAGAGGAAGGGGTTGCCGCCGCTGAAACTCACCTGGGCATGGACATGGCGGGCCTGGCAGAAGGTGTACAGCTCGTCCAGCA
>CAZFPV010000131.1:1595-5940 GCA_964521155.1 uncultured Desulfobulbus sp.
CTCACCTGGGCATGGACATGGCGGGCCTGGCAGAAGGTGTACAGCTCGTCCAGCACATGCCGGGCCTGGTTCAGGGTCATGGTCGTGCGCGCGCTGCGGTCGTAGCAGTGGCGGCAATGGAGGTCGCAGGCCTGGGTCAGGTGCCACTGCAGGGCAAAGGTGGTTACGCGGGACAATTCGGGGTCGGTGAAGCGCCCGGTACAAAAGCTCGGGTCGCGGACCAGGGTCGAGGGCGGGGCCAGCAGCAGCCCCTGGCGGATCGCCGTTGCCACAATGGCGTCGATGCGGCCGATGGATACCCCGGCCTCGGCTGCCGCGGCCCGGCTGTCCGTCCCTTCCATTGCCATCTTCATGGCCAGCAGATCGTGTCCGTCCGGGGTGCGGATCTCTGCGGGAGCCTGCGGATCGGGCCGGTAGAGCAGGACCAGCGAGGGTCCCCGCTGCGGCGGAAGGGATGGGTCGTGCAGGCATGCAGGCAGTCCGGCCCAGTCGAATTCCAGGATCCGCACCGTTGGGTTGATGGTCAGGTTCGCCACGGTCTGCGGGAAAGGGGGCGAGGCGGTGTTTAACTGGTGGCGGGCATACTCGAGGGCTGCCAGATCGGAAAGATACGGGGGAAGAGAATCCTGTGTCCTATTCTCCGCCAGGAAGGCCGGAAAATCGGCTGGCGCGATGGTCCGGGGCAGTTGGCCGGCAAGGCGCAGGCTGACCGGGAAAATGGCTTCAAGCGAGTCGTTTACTGCAGGCATCGCCTTGACCTGAAAAGGGAACGGGGACACCGGTGCAGGAACGGCGCCCCCGCGAGGTGGTTCGTGCCAACTGCACGAGTTCGGTCAGCCGCTTCAGCCGCTTTTGGTGGGCTTTTTCGGCGGAATTTGGTCAGGTTTGGGTTCGTCTTTGCATTTGCCGGTGGCGGGGTCTTTTTCCTTGCATGGTTCGGTGCTCACGGCACCGCCCTTGTTCCCGCTTCAGCCGCTTCCCGCTGGTTTCTGGACTTCGCTGGCGCTCCCGGCGTCAGGTTTGGCCCCTCAGCCGCTTCCCGCTGCGTGCGCGCCGGGCACGCTGACGCCGCCGGCGCTGATCAGGCCGGCCACGCCGAGTCCGGCGAGCAGTTTTTTCAAATCTTTGTTTTTCATGCTGCCTCCTTGTTCGGGATTGGAATGAAGAGAGGGCTGGATAGAAGAAAACTATCCTTTTCCGCCCCGCCATGGAAGAAAGGTATACAGGCAGCGGCGGGTCCTGTCAATGATTGGATTGTGGCGGTATTGCAGCGCGTTGCGGCTGCGAGCCGCCCTGGGGTGCGGGTTTCAGGCAGGCGGCCTCGGCCGCGTTGGCATGGTGCCCTGACCAGTCGAGGGGTCAGGCGAAGATATCGCGGTATCCGCTGTAACTGGTCAGGGTGAAGACAGCGATGGTCGGGCTGGCCAGGGCCAGCAAGAGCAGCGGCGCAAGCCACTGGGCGCCGCCAAAGGAGAGGAGTGTCCCCAGGACGCCGATCACGAGACCGATGAGCACACTGACGATCAGGCCCGCCAGCAGCAGGACCAGGCCGTAGACCAGGAACGGCCGCCAATTTTTGGCCACTGCCTGGCAGCTGTTTTTCACGCTTGCCCACGCCGCCTGCCCTCCGAACACCACCAGGCAGGGGGCAAACCACATACCCATGCCGACCAGTATGGAGAAGAGGGCCGCCAGCAGCGTCAGCACAATTGCGGCGGCTTTGTGCTGCATGAGTACGGCAGCGGTGGGCGGCGACTGCAAGCCCTGAACGAAGAGGAGCATGAAAACAAACACCAGCAGGCCGAGCAGCAAGGCGTAGAGCAGGTTGAACACGCCGAGCAGCAGCAATTCTCTGCGATGGTCGCTCCAGCCGCGAAAGAGCAGGATTACCTGCAGCGACTCGCCCTGTTGCTGGCTCCGGGCGGCATGCATCATGCCGCCGGCCAGGACCGGACCGGCGAGGGGGGCGGCCAGACTGCCCAGCACTGGGATCAGGGAGACGACCACCATCAGCAGGCCGAACAGCAGCACCATGCCGGTCCAGAACCAGCGTTGGTCCATGTACAGATCCACCGCGTCCTTCACCCAGGTCCAGCCGTGCGCGGCGGGCACGGCGTTGGCGGTGACGCCGCGTGGAGCACCCTGTGCCCGGTGGTCATGATGCCCCGTCTGCCAGGGTGCAGCAGGTGGCGACGATGGTTGGAGCTCTCGAACAGGGATGGCGGCAACGGGCGATGGCTTGGCCGTTGTCCCGCTGTCGGCGGATTCCGCCAGGGGTGCTGCTGCGTCGGTGGTTGCTGCAGTCGAAACGGGCTGCAGTTCGACCTCGACGCCGATTCCGATCAGAGCGACCCGGTACTGCTCGGCCACTTCGGCGCTGACCTCGCGCTTGACCACGGTCGATCGCCCCGAGGAGAGCAGTCGCTCCACTTTGGCGGGCTGCAGGTTGGTCATCGCCGCCAATCGGTCGATCGCCGTGGCCAGGTCGGTTCCGGCGAGCAGTCGTCCGGTCAGCACCACATCGAAGCGTTCCATGCCAGCGTACTCCAGGTTGCTCAAGGGGCTTGCCCCTCTTGAAAAAAGATCAGGACGGGAAGGAATCCCGGGGCGGACGTCTTGTTATTTTCAATAAAATCATGTGGGTGAAGCCAAAGGCTCTGTTTCTGCGGTCGGAGGCGCGGTTATCCCCCGAGCTGGGCGGCCGTTCGTGCCGCCAGGGCGTGGTGCATCCGTTCCAGGGCCTGGGCGAGCAGGGAACGGGCACAGGCGAAATTGAGGCGGACAAAGCCGGGCAGGCCAAAGGCCGCACCGTCGGAGAGGCCGACCCCGGCAGCAGTGAAGAAGGCCTCCGGATCGGCAATCCCGCTGTCACGGGCATCGATCCAGGCCAGATAGGTGGCCTCCACCGGGGTCATGCGCAGGCCGGGCATGGTGGCCATAGCCGTCATGACCAGGTCGCGATTGCCGCGGAGATAGGCGATCAGGGCCTGCCGCCAGGGCTCGCCGTGCCGGTAGGCTGCCTCGGCCGCGGCAAGGCCGAGCAGATTGACCTCGGGGACGATGCCGGCCATGGCCTGCCGCAGCCGGCGGCGCAGCTGGGGATCGGCAACTACGGCAAAGGAACACCCCAGGCCGGGGATGTTGTAGGTCTTGCTCGGGGCATGCAGGGTGATGGTCCGGCTGGCGGCGTCTGGGTCGAGCATGGCCAGCGGCCGGTGACGCAGGCCGGGTTCCAGGATCAGGTCCGCGTGGATCTCGTCGCTGCAGACGATCAGGTCGTGCCGTTTGGCCAGTGCCGCAAGCTTGGTTAGCTCTTCCCAGTCCCAGAGCCGACCCACCGGATTGTGCGGCTGGCAGAGGAGGATCAGCTGGGTCCTGGCGGTGATGGCTTGCTCCAGGTCGTCAAAGTCCATGGTCCATCGGGGGCCGTCCTGGCAAAGCGGCACGATGACCGCCCTCCGCTCCATGGCTGCGGGCACGGTCATGAAGGGCGGGTAGACCGGCGAACAGGTGAGCACCTCGTCGCCGGCCTGGCCCACGGCGCGGCAGGCGACGCTCAGGCCGGTGACCACGCCGGGCAGCCAGAGCAGCCATTCCGGTTCGATCGTCCAGGCGTAGTGATGGCGGAAATGATCAACCACGGCCGCGTTCAGGCTCTGGGCCGGATGGGTGTAGCCGAAGACGCCGTGATCGATGCGGCGGTGCAGGGCCTCGAGCACCGCTGGGGGCGAGCGGAAGTCCATGTCCGCCACCCACAGGGGGATGACGTCCTGTCCGGCGAACCGGTCCCATTTGACGCTGGCGCTTGCCCGCCGGTCGACAACGGCGTCGAAGTCAAAGGATTCGACACCAAGGGGGCCTGCGCTGCTGGTTGGCATGACCGGGGCGCTCCCTCCCAGCTACTCCCGGGTCAGCTGGCGGTAGCGGATACGGTGCGGCTGGTCGGCGTCGGCGCCCTTGCGCTTCTTGTAGTCCTGCTCGTAGTCGGAGTAGTTGCCCTCAAACCAGACCACCTCCGAGTTGCCTTCAAAGGCCATGATGTGGGTGGCGATGCGGTCGAGAAACCAGCGGTCATGGCTGATGACCACGGCGCAGCCGGCGAAGTTTTCCAGGGCCTCTTCCAGGGCGCGCATGGTGTTGACGTCGAGATCGTTGGTGGGCTCGTCCAAAAGCAGCACATTCCCGCCTTCCTTGAGCATCCGTGCCAGGTGCACCCGGTTGCGCTGGCCGCCGGAGATCTCGCCCACCCGCTGCTGCTGGTCGCTGCCGGTGAAGTTGAACTTGGCCACGTAGGCGCGGGCGTTGACCTCGCGGGTGCCGAGCCAGATGGTCTCCTGCCCCTCGG
>CAZFPV010000132.1:0-5898 GCA_964521155.1 uncultured Desulfobulbus sp.
GGTGTCGAGCGTGTCGGTCTCCCGCCGCGCCGCCTGGCCGCAGCTGGGGCAGCTGGTGGCGATGAAGTCCTCCTGCTGGTGCAGGGGGGTGTGGCTGCCCTTGGGCTCGCCTGCGCCCGGCAGCAGCACCGGCAGTTGCTGCTCCGGCACCGGCACGATGCCGCAGTGGTCGCAGTGGACCACCGGAATGGGCGCGCCCCAGTAGCGTTGCCGGGAAATGCCCCAGTCGCGCAGGCGGTAGGTGACGTGCGCCCGGCCAAAGCCCTGCTGTTCGGCATGCTCGATGATCGCCTGCTGGGCAGCCAGGGAATCCATACCGTTGAACGGGCCGGAGTTGACCAGAATACCCGGGGCTGTCGAGGCCTCGGCCATGATCGCGGGATTGAGCGGTTCGCCCTCGGGCTGAACCACGATCCGCACCGGCAGGCTGTAGGCGCGGGCAAACTCGAAATCGCGCTGATCGTGTGCCGGCACGGCCATGACCGCGCCGGTGCCGTACTCCATCAGGACGAAGTTGGCAGCATAGATCGGCACCCGTTCGCCATTGAAGGGATTGATGCAGTGGCGGCCGGTGAACACGCCGCGCTTTTCCTGCTCTTCGTCCAGGCTGGCCCGTTGTTTCTCGATCAGGGTCTCCCGGATGAATTCCTCCACCGCTTGTTCCTGGCCCGTGCCAGCGGTCAGGGTTTGCAGCAGGGGGTGCTCGACTGCCAGCGACATAAAGGAGACGCCGTGGATCGTGTCCGGCCGGGTGGTGAAGATGGTGATCGTCGCATCAATGCCCTCGACCATGAAATCGCAGGCCAGGCCGGTGCTCTTGCCGATCCAGTTGCGCTGCATGGTGACCACCTTTTCCGGCCAGCCGCCGAGTTTGTCCAGATCGGCTAGCAGTTCCTCGGCGTAATCGGTGATGCGGAAGAACCAGCCGTGCATGGTCTTGGGCAGCACCGGTTGGTCGCAGCGCCAGCAGAGGCCGTCGATGACCTGCTCGCGAGCAAGCACGGTCTGGCAGTCGTCGCACCAGTTGACCGTGGTCTGCTTGCGGTAGATCAGGCCGCGTTCGAGCATCCGCAGCAGGAGCAGCTGCTCCCAGCGATAGTATTCCGGACTGCAGGTGGCCAGTTCACGGTCCCAGTCATAGCTCAGGCCCATGGCCTTGAGCTGGGTACGCATATAGGCGATGTTGTCGTAGGTCCAGGAGGCGGGGTGGATGCCGCGTTTCATGGCCGCGTTTTCCGCGGGCAGGCCGAAGGCGTCCCAGCCCATGGGGTGCATCACGTTGAAGCCGCGCATCCGTTTGTAGCGGGCGACCACGTCGCCAATGGAATAGTTGCGCACATGGCCCATGTGGATCTTCCCGGACGGGTAAGGGAACATCTCCAGGACGTAGTATTTGGCGCGGTCTGGCTGGTGGGTGACCTTGAAGGTCTTGTCGTCTTCCCACCGCTGCTGCCATTTTGCTTCAATGGTCTTGAATTCGTATTTGTCGTGCATCGTTCTGCCCGTTGCAAAAAGAGGGGTGCGGTTAATTGATGTCAACCTCTTCCGGCTGGCCCTGGTCCGGGAAAAATCCGGGGACCACCATCCGGGAGTAGTTCTCGAACTTGGTGTACTCGCCGAGGAAGGTCAGTTTGACCACGCCGGTGGGGCCGTTGCGTTGCTTGCCGACGATGATCTCGGCCATGCCCCGGTTGGGGTTGTCCTCAGAACGGTTGTAGACCTCGTCGCGGTAGATGAAAATGATGACGTCAGCATCCTGCTCGATGGCGCCGGACTCGCGCAAATCGGCCAGCTGGGGCCGTTTGTCGGTGCGGTTCTCCAGGCTGCGGTTGAGCTGGGACAGGGCCAGCACCGGCACATCCAGTTCCTTGGCCATGGCCTTGAGAGAGCGGGAGATGTCGGAGATCTCCTGGGCCCGGTTTTCGGCGCTCGACTTGCCCTGCATCAACTGGAGGTAGTCGACCACGATCAGCCCCAGGTCGTGCTCGGTTTTCAGACGTCGGGCCTTGGCCCGCATCTCGAGCACGGTCAAGCCGGCGGTGTCATCGATAAAGATCGGGGCCTCGCCGAGCATGCCGGTGGCCCGGGTGAGCTTCTGCCAGTCGCTGTCATGCAGCCGGCCGGTGCGGATGCGCTGCGAATCAATGGGACCGAGCGAGCAGAGCATGCGCAGGGCCAGGGATTCCACCGACATTTCCAGGCTGAAGACCGCCACCGGGATCTTGCCGATCAGGGCAGCGTGCTGGACCATGTTCATCGCCAGCGCGGTCTTACCCATGGAGGGGCGGGCAGCGAGGATGATCATCTCCGAGGGTTGGAGGCCGGCGGTCATGCGGTCAAGTTCGTCAAAACCGGTGGCAACGCCAGTGATGTGCTCCTTCCGCTCGAACAGGCGGTTGATCCGGTCAAAGGCCTTGGGCACCACCGTGGACATGGCCTGGAAACCCTGCCCTTTTTTCGAGTGGGCGATCTCGAAGATGGTCTTTTCCGCCTCGTCTACCAGGGTGTCGATGTCGTCCTGGGCATCGTAGCAGCGCGCGGCCACCTCGGAGGAGGTCTGGATCAGCCGCCGCAGGATCGATTTCTTGCGGATGATCTGGGCATGGTGCACCAGGGTGCCGGTGAAGGGAATGACGTCGGTCAGCGAGGCGAGATAGCCGGCGCCGCCAATCTCCTCGAGCTTGTTCTGGTCGTTGAGCAGCCCGGTAACCGTGATCAGGTCGTGCGGTTCGCGGCGCTCGAACAGGGTGACCATGGCCGAGAAGATGGTCTTGTGGGCGTCGCGGTAGAAATCCTTGGCAGCGAGGGAATCGATCACCTTGAGCAGCGCCTTGTCCTGCAGCAGGATGGTGCCGAGCACCGCCTGTTCCGCTTCGATGTTCTGCGGCGGGAGCATGCGCGCGGTGTGCTGCAAATTCGGGGAGGCGTTGGGCTGCATGGCTGTCTGGTCGGGGCAGGTGCGGGGCTGGGGTTTGATTTGGGCCACTATACCTGTACAGGCCGGCGATGGCACGCGCAAAATGCAAATGCCTTTTCTGAAGTCAGAAAAGGCATTTAGCTTGGAAAAACAGCTGGTATGGAGCAGCTGGGGCGCTGATCACCACAACCCGCCTGCGGCAGGTATGAACGGGCCGGGCAGGCTGACTTGAGGTCGGGCGTACCGGCCGCGGCGTGGTTACTGCTGGTCGCCGACGGTCTCAGGCACCACCTGCACCAGAACCTGGGCCATGGTCTGGTAGCCGGCCTTTATCGCCACCTTGAATTCACCAATGGTCTTGATCGGGTCGGTCAGGACGATGGCCCGCTTGTCGATGGTGACGCCGGCTTTTTCCAAAGCGGCGGCTATGTCGCTGCCGGTGACCGAACCGAACAGGCGGTTCTCATCACCGACCCGCTTGGCAATGGCGATCACCTTGCCTTCCAGCTGACTGGCCAGTCCTTCGGCGCGTTTTTTCTGATCGGCCAGCCGGGCGGCAATGGCCTGTTTTTCCTTCTCCAACCGGGCCAGGGATGCCTTATTCACCAGCACAGCCTTCTGTTTCGGAATCAGGAAGTTGCGGGCATAGCCGGGCTTGACTTTGACGATTTCGCCTTCCAGTCCCAGGGTGTCGATCGTTTCGCGTAATATGATTTCCATGGTTTCAACCCTCAGTTGTCTCGAGTGAATACGGTTTAGTACAAGGTGCGACGGCCAACGCTCGCAGCCGCACAGCTGCTTATGGGCCGGATTGTTGTCAGTCTTTGGCGAAACGCCTGAAGTTGATCCAGACGTCGCCGATCCCCAGGAGCGCCAGCAACAGGATGCCATAGCTCTGGAAGATGAGGAACAGGTACAGCACGATCCGCATGTAGACCGGGGTGTTCCACCGGTCCAGCAGGGCCAGGCATACGGCCAGCCCCTGAAAAAAATACAAAATGCCGGCAACAAACAGGACACAGATGCTCGCGTTCTGGAAGCCGCCGCTGCCGATCAAAACGCCGATGCCCGCAGCAATGGGCAACCAGACCAGGTGGTCGGGCAAAGTCCAGGTGGCGTAGCGATCCCAAAACGGTCGTTCAAGGCCAAACCGCCTTGCAAGTCCATTGGCCGCGATCATGTTGCCCCAGACCGTGATCGGGACCATGGCGGCCAGTACTCCCGGCAGCAGACGCGGCAAGCCCTGCCGCACCTCGTCGATCCCCTGCTGGAGGGCGTACAGTGCCTCCGGAGAGAGTCCCGTCTGTTCCTTGGCGGAAAACTCCATCATCTCCTTGAACCCTGCGTCCAGCGCCTGCAGGAGATGCGTGTACGGGTTGACGCCAGCCAGGGCGCCGAAGATACCCCAGAAGACCAGCCAGGTCAGGGCCAGCACCAAGGCTCCCTTGCCGCCGCTTGCGGCCGGCGACTCACCCTGGAGCGCGCTCCGGCAGAGGGCATACCCCAAGGGAATCAGGGTCAGGGAAAAGAGAAACGTTTCCAGCCGCTGCAGCAGCAGGGCGATCAACCCGGCCAGCATTATGCTGGCCTGCAACTGCATGGATCCTGCCCTGAACCCCTTAAAAAAGAGGAGATACAAGACAGGCGCCGCCAACAGACTGCCCAGCAGGCCGAACAGCGGCGGGCTCAGGGCCGGCAGCAGAAAAAACGCGGCATACAGAAGCGTCTGGCCGGGATGGATGGCGCCGGTTTTCCATCCCGATCCGAATTCCGCCATGGGCCTGGGACGGCGATCAGAACAACGTTGACCCCATGTACGGCAGCAGGGCCAGCTGACGGGCGCGCTTGACCGCTTCGGTCAGCTGACGCTGGTGCTTGGCGCAGGTGCCGTAGATGCGGCGGGGAACAATCTTGCCCCGTTCGGTGACGAAGTTTTTCAGGGTCTTGGCGTCTTTGTAATCAATAACGACTTCCTTGTCCGTGCAGAAACGGCAGGCGCGGCGCCGGGAAAAAACTTTTTTTGGCTGTGCCATGGGGTATCTCCTTGAAAGGTAGGGAATTGTTTGCGCGTTATTCTTCCGTGGCCTCGTCGTCCGAGGCGGCGGTCTCGCCCTCGAACTCCTCGCCCTCGGCGGCAGCGGCCTTGGCGGCGGCCTGGGCAGCCACTTCGGCGATGCGCTCCTTCTCGGCCTCAATTGCCTCGGCGTTCATCGCGTCGCCGAGCTTGACCGTCAGATAGCGCAGAACCCTGTCGTCAATGCGGAAGATACGCTCGATCTCGTCGACCGTCTTTCCAGGAGCGGCGAAGTTCAGGTATACATAGTAGCCCTGCACTTCCCGGTTGATCTCGTAGGCCAGGCGCTTGATGCCCCAGCGGTCCAGGCTGATGATCGCACCGCCGTCGCCGGTAATGATGCCAACGGCGCGGTCAATGATTTCGGTGAATTGCTCTTCGCCCAGGTTTGGGCGCAGAATGAACGTGGTCTCGTAATGACGCATGATTCCTCCTCGCGGTCATAAGTGGCCCTCGCCCGTATAGGGGCAGAGAGCAAGAAGGGTGATGAATAAACGGGAGTATATAGAAGATTACTGCTGTCGGTGTCAAGGGAAAAAGCCGGACGGCCCGTTCAGGGACGGTTGCCCGATTTTTCTTCTGCCTTGATCCGCTCCCACTGCAGGCGCAACTCGTGCTCGTCGCCGAGGGGTACTCCGGCAAAGACGTGGGGGTGACGACGGATCATCTTGGCGATGATCCGCTCCAGCACCGATTCGGCGGTAAACCGGTCCTGTTCCTCGAACATGGCGATCAGCAGCGCGAGAATGAAGAGCACGTCGCCGGCCTCCTCGGCGATGGCCTCAGCCTGGCCGCTGTCAATGGCCTCGGCCAGTTCCCGGCACTCCTCGAGCAGGTATTTCTTCAGGCTGGCCGGGGTCTGACGGATATCCCAGGGACAGCCGTGTTCGCCGCGCAGGGTGCGGAC
>CAZFPV010000133.1:0-5887 GCA_964521155.1 uncultured Desulfobulbus sp.
GCCCGGAAACTATCGCGCAGGGCGGTGTACTTGCCCGGGGCGATGTTCTCCATGTCCCCGATCATGCGGAAGACATTGACCGAGGTCTTGGCGCAGGCGGTCTGCACGAAGCTCATGCTGAAGGGCTCGACGCCCTGCAGAGCCTTTTCCACCTCGGCCATGGCCTCGAGGATCCGGCTGTTGGCGGCCAGCAGCTGCTTGAAGCTGTGGTAACGTGACTTGAAGGTCAGCCGTAGTTCTTCGACCTGGGCGGATTCGAGCACAGGTTCGTCGGGTTCCCGGTTGAACAGTTTCTTCGAGAAGGCGGCCAGTGTCTTGAGCATGCGGTGTCTGTCTCTCCCGGCAAGGGTGTGCGGAGGGCTCGGCCAAGGGCCGGTCAGGCCCCGGCGTCGCCGCGCCGTTGTTCGTTGAGTTGCTTGCGGGTGTAGGCGTCCTCGATCTTGTAGAGCAGCTCGTCGATGTTGATCGGCTTCATCAGGTAATCGAAGGTTCCCATCTGCATCAGCTCAATGGCGTTGTCGACGCTGGTGTTGCCGGTGAGCATGATCACCTCCACCAGCGGGTTGAGCTTCTTGATCTCGACAAAGGTCTCGCCGCCGTTCATCCCCGGCATCTGCTGGTCGAGCACTACCACCTCGGGCGGGTCGCTCCGCACAATGGAAAGGGCTGCCTCGCCGCTTTCCGCCGTCTGCACGACAAAGCCGCGCACGGTCAGCTGGCGGGCCGTGGCCTCGCGAAACACATCCTCGTCATCAACCAGCAACACCTTGAAACCTCTCTGCTGCTTATCCATATTCCTTCTTTGCTCGCGTTATTTGATAGGCAACAGGACGGTGAACGAACTGCCTGTGCCCGGGATGCTGTTCACTGTAATGGTCCCGCCCAGATATTTCACTATGCTTGCGGCAATGCTCAAGCCCAGCCCTGTCCCCTTGCCGCCGCCCTTGGTGGTGAAGAACGGGTTGAAGATGCGTTGCAGGTTTTCGGGCGGAATGCCCTTGCCGGTATCGGCGATGGTGACAGAGGCCATGCCGTCCCGGACCTCGGAACTCACGGTGATGGTTCCCTTGTCAACAATGGCGTCGGCGGCGTTGATGAGGATGTTGCCAAACACCTGCCGCAGGGAATCGGGCTCGGCAAGGATCACCGGCAGGTCGGCCGCCAGGCTGGTGTTGACCTCCAGGTGTTTGGACTTGAACTCGACTTTTTTCAGCCGGCCCAGGACCTCGTCGAGCAGTTCATTGATGTTGCATTCCACCGAGCAGGGGATGCGAGCCTTGCCCATTTCCTGTAGCTTTTTGGTGATTCCCTTGGCCCGGTTGGCGGCGGCGTCGATGACTGTCAGCTCCTTGCAGATCGCCTCCGGGCTGTGGTCAAGGTCGAACTCCGGATTGAGCATGTCGCGGACGACGCCGCTGGTGGCCATGATGATGGCCAGCGGATTGTTGATCTCATGGGCCACGCCCGCGGCCAGTTCACCGATGGAGGCCATCTTGGAGGCATGAGCGAGCATCTCCTGGAGTTGCTGGCCTTTTTCCGCCATCCTTCGGGCGTCGGCCACCAGCTTGCGGATGGTAAGAAAGATGATCGCCGAAATCAGGAGGCTGATGACGATCAGGCCGATGGTGAGGGCCAATCTGGCCTTGATCATGCCGGCCTGGGCCACGGCCACCGGCTGGGTAACCAGCAGGGCCCAAGTCGCCTCCTTGAGCCAGCTGTAGGCGACCAGGGTTCGCTGGTCGTCATGGTCGATCTCCCGAACGCCGGAGGCGCTGGCGGCGGGGGGAACAAAGTCGCTGGTGCCGGGATAGGCGCTGCGACGCGGATCCACCACCTGGTACTGTCCTTGGGCATTGATCAGGGAGGATTCGACATCCTTGCCGTGGCTGATGCTGCGGAGGAAGACGTAGAGCTTGTCCGGGTCCAGGGTGGCGCGCAGGACATAGGGCTGGCCGTCGAACACCTGGCGGACGCCGATGGTGAAATGGGGCACCTTTCTGAACCCCGGGTAGATGTCGCTGATCAGGTAATTCTTCTCTTCGCCGACCAGGGTCTTGAACCAGGGTTCGTTGCCGTAGGCTTTGCCCAGGAGATGGGGATAGGGGCCAGCGTAGCCGATCTGAATGCCTTTGGCGTTAAAAAAGCCCACATCGACAAAGCCGACGTTGAACCGCTTGAGGCTCTGGAGATAGCTCTCCATGGTCTCCGGCGAGGGTGCCAGGGTAAACTCCCGGCCATGGAACAGGTTGAACAGGTTGACCACCCGTTCCTGCAGATAGAGGTCGATGGTGTTTTTCTGGTTTTCCGCCACCGCCTCGAGGTTGAGCATGGCGCTGTTTTTCAGCGTGTGGGTGAACTGGAAATGGAAATAGGTGGAGAGCAGGGCGTTGGGCAGGAGGAAACCGAGCACCAGCCCAAGGATCAGCCGGGTCTGCAGCTGGCGGAAGTGCTGCCGGATCCGGTTCAGGTTGGCCTGGTTGTCGGTATAGTCGTGGACGTGCTCAGTGGCGCGTTTGCCAGCCGGCACCGTATCCAGCAGGTGACTTGTATCCCAGACTCTCATTGGATTCCTCCGGCGGTCGTCCAGGGCGGGCTGGCGCCTTCCCGTCTCCGCCTTGCCGCACCCTGGGCGCGGCGGCCTGCCTGATTGCCCGGCCGAATCGGGCCCGGCCGTGCGCGGGTCAGTGGAGCATGCCCCGCTTCTTGTTATACGCCTGGCCGATGGTGTCGAGCAGTTCGTTCAACGGTGCGGGTTTCATGACGTAATCAAAGGCCCCCAGTTGCATCCCCTTGAGGCCGAACTCCACCGAGGCATGGCCGGTGAGCATGATCACCTCGATTTCGGGTTTCATCTTCTTCACATGTCTGAGCGTCTCAATGCCGTCCATGTCCGGCATCTTGACATCCAGGACCATGACGTCGAAATCGTTGTCCTTGAGGACTTCCAGCGCCTTGATGCCGCTGTTGGCGCCCATGGCCTGGATCTTCCGTGCATTCAGCCGCTTGACGATGGTCTCCCGGAAATCGTCCTCGTCGTCGACGATCAACACCCGCAACGTGTCCATGCTCCCCCTTCAGTGTTGTTTCGGCAGGAGAATGGTGAATACCGTCCCCTCGCCTACCTTGCTCTGCACTCGTATCTTGCCGCCCAGTTTTTCGATGATGCTGTAGGATATGGAAAGCCCCAGGCCCGTGCCCTTGCCCACCTCCTTGGTGGTGAAGAACGGGTCGAAGATCTTGTTCAGCTCCGCTTCCGGGATGCCCTTGCCGGTGTCCGCCACCCAGAGTTCCACCTCGTCGGTCTTGTCGAGATAGCGCGAGCCGACCGTGACCGTGCCGTTGCTGCCGATGGCGTCGATGGCGTTGTTGAGCAGATTGAGCACCACCTGCTGGATCTGCGACAGGTCGCTGGTGATCACCGGGACGTTGTCGGCATATGCCCTTTCGATGCGGATGTTGACGTACCTGGCCTCGTTTTCGAGAAAGCCGGCGGTCTCCTCGAGCAGGTTGTTGACGTTGATCTTTTCCTTGGCCGGTTCCATCCGGCGGGCAAACCCGAGCAGATTATGGATGATTTTCCGCGCCCTGTCCACATGCTGTTCGATCTTGTCCACCGATTCGTTGAATTCGGCGAAATTGGGACTGGCAGCGAGGTCCTCTTCAGCCAGCAGATCCTTGAGCCAGCCAGCCTTCTCGGCAATGGCGGCGAGCGGGTTGTTGACCTCGTGGGCAATGCCGGCGGCCATCTTGCTGAGCGCGATCATCTTGTTGGCCTGGAGCAGCATGTCGGAATTGGCGGCGATCTCCTGGTCGGTCACCTTGATCCGGTTGATCAGGCCGTTGGTGAACAGGGCCGCGCCAGCGCCGATGATGGCAAGGCCGACGGCGGTAAACAGGATCATCCAGTATTTGCTCTTCATCAGGGGCGAGAGAATCTCGTCCGGGTTTTCCTTGATGATCAGCACCCATTTGGTGTTCTCCACCGGAGTGGCGGCGATGAAAGCCTCGTAGCCGCGGATGGATAACCGTTCCACCTTGGTGTTGGTGGTCAGGGAATAATCCGGGTAGGCGACGGGTTCCATGGTGCTGGTGGCAAACTGCGGCAGGGTGGGGGCCTCAAGAAATTCGCCGCCGAACCGGGGCACGGTCTGCAGCCTGTTCTTGTTGTTGATGAGGAAGGCGTCGCTCATCTTGCCGGTCCAGGCCTTCTGCATGATATCTTCGATGTTCTTCAGGTTGATCGTCACCCGCAGAATCCATGAGGTGGACTTGTCCCGGACCATCACCGCGATGATGAAATGCGGGAACTTCCGGTATCCCATGAAGATGTCGCTGATATAGACGCCGTTGGCCCGCACGGCGTTGAACCACGGCTCGTTCTTGTAATTGACCGTCTTGAGCAGGTCGTGATAGGGGCCGACGTAGGCGAGGTGATTGCCCTCGCTGTCGATGATGCCGATGTCCATGTAGGAATTGGACTTGGCATGCATGATTTCAAAGAGCCTGCCGAGATAGGTCTCGTCGGTCAGGTTCTCGAAGGTGTTGGTGTTGGCGACGGTGTACAGCTGGGCGATGCGTTCGCTGAAGAACAGGTCGATGGCGTCGCGGCGGTTCTCCGCGGTATTGCGCAGGGTTTCCGCGACCTTGTCGGTATAGATCCGGTCGAAGAGCGAGTAGAGGGAAAGGTTGACGAACAGCAGGGGCACCACGGAAAAACAGACGATGGCCAGCCAGTGCTGCCACCAGAGCTTGCGGTAATTCCTTTCCATCGATGTATCCTCGCAGCCGCTCCATCGGGTGCACCCGGGGGGGGGCGATCATTCCTGCTCACCCGGCCGGGATTGGGAAAATCGTTCCGTCCGGTGGGGTTGATGCGCCTGTAAGCACTACCTAACAGGCCGGTGAATGTCAATTCATTTTCTATAGCTGGAAGAAGCCGTCAATCCCCGGCAGGCAAGACCTTGTCGCCCGCGCCGGAGGGCGCCAGGCAGGCCACGTCGCCGAGTCGGACTATCCCCGGAGGTTCGGCCAGCAGCACCACTTCGTTGTCCAGCAGCGAGGAGACGCGGGCCTGGCAGAGCGCCTCGCCGGTGGGGCGAAAGATGGCGCAGTCCATGCCGGGGCGGATGGTCGCATCGGGCGTGAGTTCACAGGTGACCTCGGTGCCCTGGTCCGTGTGCCGCAGCTTGAAGATTTCGCCGCAGCGATGCCTGGCCAGGTGCCGTGCCCACAGGCGGCCAAGAAGGAAGTTCGCGCCGCCGGCCGCAAGGCCGCAGGCCGTGAACAGGAGGGCGAAGACAAAGGGGCTGTGACCGGTGCGCCTGGTCAGGAAGGATGGAGAGTTAGCGTTACGCGCCGCGAGGTTGGGCCAGACCTGAACCGTGAAGACCAGGGCCGGATTCTGCTTTTCGCCGAATCGGTCCTTAACGCTGAGCACGTGGCGGCCTTCCCTGGCCTCCGGGCTGATCTCGATGGCGCCTCGCCACATGGCGCCGCCAAACCAGAACCCGGAAAAGATGGCCTTGGCGATGAGCCGGACCGAGCCGTCGGTCGGCTCTCCGTCAATGACAAAGTCCTTGATTTCCTCGGTTCTCGGCGGCATCGGGCCGCTGATGGCAAAGCTATCGCCCGGAATCAGCTCGACCAGCCCCTTGCTGCCCTTGAAACCGCCGACAAGGGCGTCGGCCAGGGAGAGGAGGGCGGCCATGAGCAGCACCATGGCCAGGAGGCCTGCGCGCCGCTGCCAGAGGATATAGCGGGCGCCGGCGATCATGCGATCAGCGGACGGCGGTTGCGCTGGAGGAACCATTTTCCTGCAAAACCCAGGATGGCTGTGGGCAGAAGCAGGCTGAACAGGGTCTTGAAGAAGGTGGGCGTGAACTCGTCG
>CAZFPV010000134.1:0-5822 GCA_964521155.1 uncultured Desulfobulbus sp.
AGGCTGCCTTTGCCGGGGCGCTCGGGGTGCGGCTCAACGGCCCCAACCACTACGGAGGCGTGCTGGTGAACAAGCCCTACATCGGCGTCGATTTCGGGCCGGTGGACCTGGGCCACATCGAGGCCGCCTGCCGCCTCATGACCCTGACCGCCTTGCTTGGTTGCCTCGCGGCCTGGGCGCTGCCGGCGGCTGCGGGTTTGCTTCACTCGATTATGGTGTAACCGGCGATCCCGCCGCGCACAAAAAAGGGACGCCCCGCAAACCGGGACGCCCCTCGTCAACCTTGTCTCTCCTGAATCAGGCGATATGCAAGACCTGCTGCACCTCGTTGAGAAACGACTGCTCGGCCGAGCTGACGCGCACCCCGCCAAAACCGAAAAAGCTCCCTTCCTTGGAGGCTTCCGCCGTGCGCGAGGCCACCGCCATGAGCATTTGCCGGTAGGCCTGCGCCTCCTCGGGGCTGGCCTTGGCCGCAATCAAACCCTCGGCCTCCTTGATGCGCGCAAGCACGTTTGTCTTCAGGTTGCCCATCTGCTGCTCCGGACTGCCCTCGCCCATCATGGATTTGATGTCAGGCATCTCCGGCTTGCTTTTGTCGGCCATGATCGCCTGCAGCAATTCAACGTTCGTGCCCTGTTGCAGCGACTCGAACATTCCCTTCATGCCGGCAAAGGCCTCCTTCATCGAAGCGAAAATACCGCCCGGGTCCGCGGCCGCCACGCCGCTGGCCACCAGCGCCGGCACGGTCCGCAGCATGGTCCACTCCTGCGGGGTAAAGGCTGCTTGTGTCGTCATGGGTTCATTCCCTCCCTGTTTTTTTGTGATACAATAATTCCGCCGGATTCACTGGCCATATTCCCGAGCCTGGAGAGACGGGCATGTACCTGCGGACAATGGCGCCGATGGGTTCCTAGCAGCAACGAGAACGTTTCTCATCCAATTGGTCAAGTCGCAAAACCAAGGACAACCGCAACCTTGCCTCCGCCTCGAGTATACCTGAGTTCATTTGGTCTGAAGCGGACGAATTGCCCTTTGTCGCAGGCGCCGACCGGAAAAGTGTTTGACGGCCACGGTTTCCGTCCCCATTAATACAGGAGAAGACCGGATGATGCCCGCGGCCCGTCTCCAACGGCGACAAATCCCCGAAGGTCGTCCGCCGGGCACTGTCGCTTCAAAAGAACCTTGTCCCACCGCCCCGATCACGCCATGACCCTGATGAACAGCCTGCAGAAAACGCTCATCTGGAGCATGATTGCCATCGCGGTGCTCTCCGCCGGCCTGGTCGGTTCGTTCTGGCTGGTTCAGGAATATACCCGCTATGCCGCCGAGGTCAGGAGCATGCGGGAGGACTTTCTGGCCCAGCAGAAGGCGCTGGTCAAGAAGGAAGTCGATGCTGTCGTTGACTTCATCGAGTACCAGCGGTCCACCACCGAAGAGACCCTGAAGCGGCAGACCAGGGACCGGGTGTACCGGGCCGTGGCCGTGGCTGAAAACATGTACAACACCTATCGCGGCAGCCGAAGCGACGAGGAGATCAAGATCATGATCCGGGAGGCCCTGCGGCCGATCCGGTTTTTCAGCGGCCAGGACTACTACTTCATCTACGACATGCAGGGCAACAACGTCCTGCTGCCCTTTTCTCCGCAACTGGAGGGACGCAACCTCTGGGACCTCCAGGACAGCAAGGGACAGTACACCATTCGGCGGATGGTTGCGCTCATGCGGGAGCACGGAGAGGGCTTCCTCGAGTGGTACTGGTACAAGCCGGGCGAAACCGGCACGATGTCGCGGAAGATAGGCTTCAGCAAGGTATTTGCGCCGTTTGACTGGTGGATCGGCACCGGCGAATACATCGAGGACGTGGAGGAGCAGATCAAACGCCAGACCCTGGAACGGATCAGGAACATCCGCTTCGGCAAGGACGGCTACATTTTTGTCAATGATTTCGAAGGTACCCTCCTGGCCCATTTCGACGAAGCGCTGATCGGCCGCAACCAGCTGGAGTATCGCGACAGCAACGGTGTGCCGGTGGTCCGGGAACTGATTCGGCTCAGTCAACAGGAGGGGGGCGGTTTTCTCCGTTATGTAGCAAATAACCGGCCCACCACCGGCCAGCCGGCCGAGAAGATTGGCTACGCCCGTTCCATCGGGCCATGGCGATGGACGGTCGGCTCCGGTGTATATATTGATGAAATTAATGAAAAAATTGAGCTGCAGCGGGCGGAGCTGATTACCAAGATCACCCGGAGCCTGGGCGGGGTGATCGCCATCCTGCTGTTTGCCTTTGTCTTCATCGCCGCCGTCCTGCGCTACGTCACCGGAAAAATTACCGGCAATATGCTGCTGTTCTTTGCCTTTTTCGAACGGGCGGCCACCGGCGCCAGCCGGATTGACGAACAAGCCGTCCATTTTTCCGAGTTCAAGTCCCTGGCCCGGGCGGCCAACGAGATGGTCGAGGAGCGGATCAGGGCCGCGGCCGCCATCGAAAGCCTGGAGCAGCAGCTGGTTCGCAGCCGCAAGATGGAGGCTCTGGGCGTGCTCGCCGGCGGCGTGGCCCACGACCTCAACAACGTGCTGTCGGCCGTGGTCGGGTATCCGGATTTCATCCTCGCCAGCCTCCCCGCCACCGACCCCAACCGGCGCTACATCGAGAAGATCCAGGCCTCGGGCATCAAGGCCGCCGAGATCGTCCAGGATCTGCTCACGCTGGCCCGCCGCGGCGTGGTCCAGCAGGTGGTGCTCGACCTCAATGCGTTGATCGAGCAGTACCTGGCCTCGCCCGAGCATATCAAGCTGCGGACCGGCCACCCGGACGTCCGCGTCGAGGTGACCCTGACCCCTGACCTGCTGCGGCTGAAGGGTTCGCCGGTGCACCTGCAGAAGACGGTGATGAATCTGGTGGCCAACGCAGCCGAGGCCCAGCCGGATGGCGGGGTCATCCGCATTGGTACGGAAAACCGGTACATCGACATGCCGCTGCGCGGCTACGACCGGATCGAGGCGGGGGATTACGTGGTCCTCACCGTGGCCGACGAGGGCATCGGCATCCCGGAGAGCGATCTGGAGCACATCTTTGAGCCCTTCTTCTCCAAGAAGACCCTCGGCCGGAGCGGCACCGGACTCGGCATGGCTGTGGTCTGGGGCGCGGTGCAGGATCACCAGGGCTACATCAACGTCTCCACCGCTGAGGGCCGGGGCACGCTGTTTGAGCTCTATTTTCCCGCCACCCGAGATGAACTCGGCAAGCCCCTGGCCATTGACAATCTGGACGACTACCGGGGCAGCGGCCAGACCATCCTTCTGGTGGACGACAGCGGCGAGCAGCGCGAACTGGCCAAGGCCATGCTCGACCAGCTGGGCTACCAGACCAGCACCGCCACCAGTGGCGAGGAGGCCGTGCAGATGCTCGACGGGCAGGAATTTTCCCTGCTCATCCTCGACATGATCATGGGCACGGGCCTGGACGGTCTGGACACCTATCGCCAGGCGCTTGCGCGCAACCCGGGGCAGAAGGCGATCATCGTCAGCGGCTACGCGGCCACCGACCGTGTGCAGACGGCCATGCAACTCGGCGTCCACCGCTTCGTCAAGAAGCCCTACACCCTCCAACGCCTGGCCGAGGCGGTGTGGGAGGCCCTGCAGCCGAGCACCGACAGGGGATAAGACGCCATCCCCTCAGCCTTGCACGCTCACACGGCCATCGCCGGCAGGCTGATGGTGAAGATCGAACCCTTGCCCGGGACGCTCTCCACCTCCACCGTGCCATGGTGGGCCTGGGCGATGTGCTTGACGATGGAAAGCCCCAGTCCGGTGCCGCCCTGGTCGCGACCCCGCGCCTTGTCGCAGCGGTAGAAGCGCTCAAAGAGCCGGGGCAGGTGCTCCTTGGCAATGCCAGGGCCCGAATCGATGACGCTCACATGCACGAATTCCTCGCCCCGCATGGTGCGGCTGCCCGAGCAGCGCAGGGTAATGAGCGAGTTGGGCGGGCTGTAGCTGATGGCGTTGTTCAACAGGTTGATCACCGCCTGCTCCAGCAGCGGCTGGTTGATTGCCGCCACCAGGTCCTCATCGCACTCGACCTGGACGACGATGTTCTTCTCGTCGGCGTGGACCGCGCAGGTCTGGAGGGCGCTCTCCAGCACCGCCCCGACCTCGCCCGGGTGCAGTTCGATTTCGGCCTTGCTCTCCCGGTCCTCGATGCGCGACAGGGTGAGCAGGTCGTCGACGATGGCGTCGAGCCGGGTGGCCTGGCGAAAGACGATGTCGAGGAAGCGGCGGGCATTGTCCCGATCGTCCAGGGCCCCGTCGAGCAGGGTTTCGACGTAGCCCTTGATGGCGGTGATCGGGGTCTTCAGTTCGTGGCTGACGTTGGCGACAAAGTCCTGGCGAATGTTCTCCAGCCGGTTGAGCTTGGTCAGGTCGTTCATCACCAGGAGCACGCCCATGCTGCGATTGTCCTCGTCGCGCAGGGGCACGGCGTGGGTCTGGAGGATGATCGGCTCGACCCCGTTGAACAGAGTGATCTTCTGCTCCTGCTGGGTGTTGTGCGCCAGGGTGAAGTCGATCAGCTCAAGCAGGTAGGTGTTGCGGATAACGCCCTGCACCGCCTTGCCCTTGACCACCTCCGAGGGCAGGGCGAACAGAGTGGTTGCGGCCTGGTTCATGCGGATGATCCGCTTGTCGGCGTCGATGGCCACCACCGAGTCGGCCATGCTGGAGAAAACCGCCTCCAGTTCGTTGCGCTGCTGGATGATGATGCGGATGCGCCGGTTGATCTCCTCGGCCATCTGGTTGAGCGACCCGGCCAATCCGGCCATTTCCACCGACATATGCTCGCTGCTGATCTTCACCAGCTGGTCGATGCGGCCGCGGGTCAGTTGCTCCGCGCCGCGTTTCATCTCCTCCAGCGGCCGGCTGATGCGGCGTGCGCTGTAGAGCGAGAGCAACGCCGCCAGCGCCAGCACCCCAAAACCGATCCAGACGAATTTCCAGTGCAGGGCCCCGAGCATGGATTCCACCGGGGTTATCGGGATGGCCAGCCGGAGCACGCCCCGGTGGCCCGGACTTTTCAATTCCGCCGGAATGGCCGCATAAAGCATGGATTCGCCGACGGTGCGGCTGCGCCTGACAGCGTAGCCGGTCTCTCCCGCCAGGGCAGGGGCCACTTCCGGCCGGCCGGCATGGTTGTCCATCAGGGCGGGATCTTCGCTGGAATCAGCCAGCACCGCGCCGTCGGCGTCAATCACCGTGATCCGGGTCCCGGCCCTGCGACCGGTCTGGCGGACAAACTCATGCAGCCGCTCCTCCGTGCCCTTGCTCAGGATGGTGATGGTCGGTTCCAGCAGCAGGGCGCGCTCCCGGATCTCCAGCTTGAGATGATCGATGAAAAAGGTCCGGCCGGTGGTGGTGGACAGCCAAGCGACCAGAAGGGTCGTGAGCAGGCTGATGCCGACGCAGGCGGGCAGTATCTGCCAGAAGAGACGTATATTGCGCATGGTGAAGGAGAGGGGTCAAGGATTGCGCCGGGGCCGGACCGGCGGGGACAGCCAGGCTCGCCGCTGAGGTCGCGGCTATTCGCGGATCCGGTAGCCGATGCCGCGCACGGTCTCGATGCAGGCCCCCGAAGGCCCGAGCTTCTTGCGCAGGCCGAAGATCTGTACGTCCACGGCCCGGGGGGTGATGCTGTAGTCGTAGCCCCGCACCTGGTCGATGATCTGCTGCCGGGAAAATACCCAGCCGGGCCGGCCGGCCAGGAGTTCCAGGATGGCGAATTCCGAGGCGGTGAGGTGGATCGTCTCGCCGTTGACCTTGACCTCGTGCCG
>CAZFPV010000135.1:0-5751 GCA_964521155.1 uncultured Desulfobulbus sp.
GCTCGACGAAATCTACCAGGTCGGGGCGGTGGTGGTGGCCACCGGCACCTTCCTCAACGGTTTGATTCACATCGGCCTGAAGCACTTTCCGGCTGGGTGCATTGGCGATGCACCCTCGACCAAGCTGGCGCAGTGGTTCGCCGCCGTGGGCTTTGCCGTCGGCCGCATGAAGACCGGCACCGTTCCTCGCCTGGACGGCAACACCATCGACTACACCAGGCTCGAGGCCCAGGGCAGCGACGATCCGCCATCACTCTTCTCCTTTTCCTCGCAGGGCCGCCCGGCTCAGGAGCAGCGCCCCTGCTTCATCACCTATACCAACGAGCAAACCCACGAGATCATCCGCGGGTCGATCGACCAGTCACCTATGTACGCCGGCATCATCGAAGGCATCGGCGCCCGCTACTGCCCCTCCATCGAGGACAAGGTGATGCGCTTCCCCGACAAAGGCAGACACCAGGTGTTTCTCGAACCGGAGGGACTGGATACCATCGAGGTCTATCCCAACGGCATCCCCACCAGCCTGCCCCTGGCTACCCAGATCGCCATGGTTCACTCCATACCCGGTCTGGAGAAGGCACGGATCATCCGCCCCGGCTATGCCATCGAATACGATTACGTCGATCCCCGCGAACTGAAACCGTCGCTTGAGACCAAACGACTGGGCGGACTCTTTCTTGCCGGCCAGATCAACGGCACCTCAGGCTATGAGGAGGCCGCCGCCCAGGGGCTGATGGCGGCCATCAATGCGGTCCAGCATGTCCGCGCCGAGCCCCCGGTGATTCTCGACCGTTCCCAGGCCTATATCGGTGTACTCATTGATGATCTCGTCACTTTGGGAACCAAGGAACCCTACCGGCTATTCACCTCCCGGGCCGAGTACCGCCTCCTGCTCCGTGAGGACAACGCTGATCTGCGCCTCCGGGCGATCGGCCGCCGCATCGGACTGGTCGATGAGCACGCCTGGGAGCAGTTCCAGCGCAAGGAGCGGTGCATCCACGAGACCATCGCCCAACTCACCGAGCAGCGGATCAAAGCCCTGCCCGCGATCAACGATGCCCTTGCCCGAAAGGGGTCAACGCCCCTCACCCAGGCGTTGACCAGTGCGGAACTGCTCCGAAGGCCGGAGCTCAAGCTGCCCGACCTGGTCGAGTTGATCAGCCTGACCGGCACAGCCACACCCTTGCCCGACGATGCCCTTGCCTATCAGGAAGAGATAGAGTTGCAGATCAAGTATTCGGGGTACATCCAGCGACAGGAGGAGCAGATTGGCCGCTTCCGCAAACTGGAACGGATTGAACTACCGGAGGACCTGGAATACCTAGGGTTACCGGGACTTTCCAACGAGGTGGTGGAAAAGCTGACCCGGGTGCGGCCGCGGTCCCTGGGACAGGCGTCACGGATTTCCGGGGTGACGCCGGCGGCGCTCTCCGTGCTCCAGGTGCACCTCAAGCGGCTTGGCCGGCTCTGAGCCCCGGAGGGATTCATGCTGACTTTTCCCAACATCGACCCGGTGATCGTTTCCCTCGGCCCAGTGCAGGTCCGTTGGTACGGGTTGATGTACGTCATCGGCTTTGTCGCCGCCTACCAGCTGGTGCGGCTCCAGGCGAGAAAATTTCACTATGAACAGCTGCTCGAGCGGCTCGACAACCTCAATCTGGCGCTCATCCTCGGAGTAATCCTGGGCGGCCGACTGGGATACGTATTCTTTTACAATCCGGCATACTATCTGGCCCATCCGCTGGAGATTTTGGCCACCTGGGCAGGCGGCATGTCCTTCCATGGCGGCTGCCTGGGCGCACTGCTGGCAGGTTGGCTCTATTGCCGCCGCGTGAGGCTGGACTTCTGGAAGACCGCCGACCTCTACGTCGTGACTGCTCCGGTGGGCTTGTTTTTCGGCCGCCTGGGCAATTTCATAAACGGTGAGTTGTTTGGCAGGATCACCCAGGCGCCATGGGGCATGGTCTTTCCCGAGGGCGGCGCCCAGCCCCGGCACCCCTCCCAGTTATACGAGGCCGCCTTAGAGGGCGCGGCCCTGTTCGTGATTCTCTGGACGCTGAAAGCTACCCCCTGGCGACGGCCACAACCCGTACACTGGCCACACGGCGTCATGTTGGCGTTGTTTCTCACCCTTTACGCACTGTTTCGGTTCCTGATCGAGTTTTTCCGCGAACCTGACGCTCACCTCGGCTACCTGGCGCTGGGTCTCTCCATGGGGCAGTTGCTCTGTCTGTTGATGGCGGTGGCAGGCGGCCTGCTCTGGCGGCAAAGAAAAACGGCGCCGGCCCGGACCAAACCCGGGCAGCAGCGCCGCTCTTCGCAAAAACGATGATGGTCGGCGATTCGCCGCTTACGACACCTTACCGGAAAGATCCTTGCCTGGACGAAACTTGACCACCTTGCGCGGCGGGATCCGCACGGTCTCGCCGGTCTTGGGGTTTCTGCCGGTTCTGGGCGCGCGATCGACAACAGAAAAACTGCCGAACCCGACCAGAGTCACCCGCTTCCCATCCTTCATTGCGGCCGACATGGTCGACAGCAGGCCGTTCAAGCCGCGCTCGGCGGCGACTTTGCTGATCTGGGCCGAAATGGCGATGGATTCAATAAGATCGTTTTTATTCATTGTTCTTTCCTCCCTTTATTGATGAACTCCGTCAAGCCGAACCCGTTGGCCCGCAAAGTTCATCGGTTCATTGGGAGGAAATAGAGCGCAGGAGGAACTAAAAAACAATTGTGGAAATTACCTATTACAACATGGGCAACTTTACCTGGGGTAAAATTTTATCATGTTATAACAAATAATTAAACAAAAAGCCCCGAGCAAGGCCAGCAAGCAAAAATACGGTAAGTATTACGCCTCGACAGTGATGATACCGTTGCGCACCACGTGATTCACCAGATCGACCGTATTTTTCATCTTGAATTTCCGGATCAGGTTAGCACGGTGGTGATCCACGGTTCGCGGACTGAGATCGAGCATCTCGGCAATCTTCTTGCTTGAATGTCCCTGTACGACCAACCCCAGCACCTGCTTTTCCCGTTCCGACATCGCTACCAACGGCACCCGGCAGCGGTCGCTCAGGGCAACCATGGCCCCGTCTCCGACCTCCAGGCACAGTTGCGGCGAGACATAGGGTTTACCCTCCCGGACTGTCTGGATCGCAGTCAGCAACTCGGCATCGGAGTCGTCCTTGATCAAAAAGCCATGGGCCCCAGCGGCGATGGCGTTATAAAAATACTGGCTGCCGGAATGCATGGTCAGGACGAGGATGGCGACCATTGGGCAAGATTTCCTGATCCGCTCAATGGTCTCCATGCCATTGAGATGCGGCATGGTGATGTCGAGGATCACCATATCCGGCGGATCCTGGTGGATGAGATTGAGCAGATCAACGCCATTGGCGGCCTCGCCGGCAATCCGCAGCGAAGAGTCCTGGAGAATGATGCTCTTGATGCCTTGCCTGATCAGACTGTGGTCATCGGCGATGATGATGCGATACGGTTTCATGGGGTAACGGTTTTTAACGAAAGAGGACACTGACCGGGCAATGGTCGGACCCGGTCACCTCGGCGTGGATGGTCGCTTCGAGCACCCTGCCCCGACTGGCGCCATCGACAATAAAATAATCGATTCTCCAGCCGATGTTTTTGGCGCGAGCATTGAAACGGTAGCTCCACCAAGTGTATTGACCGGGCAACTGATTATATTGCCTGAAGGTATCAATATACCCGGCATCAGTTATTTCGTCCATCCACGCTCGTTCCTGGGCTGAAAAACCTGGATTTTTCATATTAGCCCTGGGGTTGGCCAGATCGATCTCCCGGTGGGCGACGTTGAGATCGCCGCAGAGCACCACCGATTTTTCCCGGCCAAGGCGATCCATGTGGTCAAGCATGGCCTGGTTGAAGGCCTGCTTGAAGTCCAGGCGCTTCAGTTCTGGTTGGGCGTTGGGGAAGTAGGCATTGATAAAATAATAATCCGCGAACTCCAGGGTCAGCACCCGCCCCTCGCAGTCGAACGATTCCTGACCGAGACCGTGGAGCACCCGCAAGGGCGCCTGCTTGCTGAAGACCGCCGTGCCCGCATACCCCTTCTTCGCCGCCGGATTCCAGTAGACCTGATACCCGTCCACCACTTTCATCTCTTCGGGCAGCTGCTCCGGCTGGATCTTGATCTCCTGCAGAGCAAAAATATCGGCATCGAGCCCACGCAGGACATCGACAAAGCCGTTTTTCAGGGCGGCCCGCAGACCGTTGACGTTCCAGCTGACAAATCGTTTGGCTTGGGGCGAGGAGGTGGGCATGGCGACAGTGCTCTCTTTGCTCTTTCTTGGGATAACCCCGATTTTAGGGCACAGATGGGCGATAACGCAGTGATCGCAGCGGGGCCACTGCGGCGTGCAGGTCCCCTGGCCGAAGGCGACCAGGATGGCGTTGATCCGAATCCAGTACCGAACGGGCAGGATGCGCCGCAACTCCATTTCCGTCTGGAGCGGGGTGGCGGTGCGCACATACCCCCAGATGTTCATGATGCGATGGACATGGGTGTCGACGCAGATCGCCGGCTCCCGGAAGGCAACGGCCATGACCAGATTGGCGGTCTTGCGGCCGACGCCGGGCAGGGCGAGCAGGGAATCGATGTCGCGGGGAACCTGCCCGCCGAACCGTTCGCGGAGCACAGTCGGCAGCTGGGCCAGGTAGCTGGCCTTGTTGCGAAAGAAACCGACGGGATAGATGAGCCGTTCCAACTCATCCACCGACAGCCGGGCCAGCTCGTCGGCGTCTGCCACCCGGGAAAACAGCCGGCGCGCGGCCGTGGCCGTGACCTCGTCCCTGGTCCGCGCCGAGAGGATAGTGGCCACCAGCACCTTGAACGGATCCCGGGTTTGGGCGGCGATCAGGTCAACAACCGGCACCGCGTAGTCGCGGACTTCCTGTTCAAGGAGGACTATGACTTCATCGATGGGAAAGGTCATGGTATACACTGACGGCATGCGGTTTCACACGGGACAGTTCGCGCAAGACAACGACCTGCAAATCGGAAGATAGACAACAGCAAGACAAGAAAAGCAACACCTTTAACTTGCTCGTGGGGTTCATAACCAGACGATGGCGCGGTTCCGGCTGTTATGTCACCCCGGTCAGCGATTGGCCTGTCGGTTGCCGACACCCTGCCCGGCTCCAATGAGCCGCACGGCCTCGTAGAGTATATCCAGGGCCTGCTTCGGGGTGACCTGCTCCAGATCAAGCCCGGCAAGGAAATCCAACACCGGAGACGGAGCGGCAGCAAACAGCGGCAGCTGGCGGGGCGACGTTTTTTTGCTCTTCCTGCCGGCAGCGATGGTTGGCTGTCCTTGGAGATTGAACTCGCCCCGCTCGATATTCTTGAGAATCTCATAGGCCCGGGCAATGACCTGCTCCGGCACCCCGGCCAGCGAGGCCACCTGGATGCCGTAGCTGCGGTTGGTTGCGCCCTGGACCAGCTTGTGCAGGAAGATGATCGAGTCGTTCCACTCCTTGACGGCGATGGAGTAGTTCCGGATGCGGGGGCTGGTCGCGGCCAGATCGGTCAATTCGTGGTAATGGGTGGCGAACAGGGTCTTGATCCCGACGCCGTTCTTCTGCGCCAATTCCTCGGCCACCGCCCAGGCGATGGCCAGGCCGTCGTAGGTTGAGGTGCCCCGGCCGATCTCGTCGAGAATGACCAGGCTCCGTTCGGTGGCGTTATTGAGGATGTTGGCGGTTTCGTTC
>CAZFPV010000136.1:0-5749 GCA_964521155.1 uncultured Desulfobulbus sp.
TTGCCCCTGCCTGTGCCGAACAAATCGTTGTCGATGCCTTTGGCGACAGCATCACTTCGGGAGTGCCCTACTATCAGGCAACGAGCGGCAATGGCTGTCTGCCGCCCTGCGGCGGTTACGAACCTGAATTGCAGCGACTGCTGAACGCTGCCGGAAGGGATTCCGCCGTGCGGAATTACGGAGTGCGGGGCGATACCACCTCGGGCGGTCTTCAACGGATCGACACTACCTTGGCAACCAGCAAACCCAAATACATTCTCTTGCTGGAAGGCACCAATGAAATATATTTCTCCAGCCCGTATACAGTCCGCAGCAACATGTCCCTGATGGTGGATAAAGCACTGGCCAACAATACCATCCCCATTATCGGAACACTGACGCCGGATTCTCAGTTTACCAGCAAACCAATTCCATTCACCAACGATTTGCTCAAAGAACTGGCTGAGAGCAAACAAATTCCCCTGGCTGATCTCTATTCAGCCACCGTTTCCAAGTGGAGTTCTCTTTCCAACTCGGACGGCATTCATCCCAACATGACCGGTTACGCGGTCGTGGCCAAAACCTGGTTCAATGCGATAGTTGCGTGGGAAAAACAGGAAAGCATCAATTCTGTGTCCTTTCTCCCTGCGATTCACTACCTGCTGCTTTCCGACTGACTCGACGTTCATCCAGGATACGGTCACCCATGCGAACGCGGTTGGCAATGCATCCAAACACGGCCATCCGGGCTCTGGCGGCAGCCTGTCTTGTCTTGACGCTCTTTTTCCCGCTTCCTGCCTTGGCAGAAGCCCCACAAGCGGTATGGGCTGGCCGGCAGAGCAAGGGGTTTGACCTGTTTGCCAGCAGGTTTGCAAACGGGGCCTGGGGCAAGGCTGATCGGATCGTGACCAGCCCCGAGGACGACATCACCCCCGCCATGAGCGTGGACCACACGGGACGGAACTGGCTGGTGTGGATCGCCCGCGACAAGGAGGGCCGATCAACCTTGCGCTATCAGGTTCGCGAGAACAACAAGACAACCCGCTCAGGCGTCATCGATTCGGGCTACGCATACAACTACGCGCCATCCCTCCTTATTGATCGGGACGACAGGGCCTGGGCTGCCTGGTCCAGCCTGGACGACGAGGATGAGGACATCTTTGCCAGCCGTTTCGACGGCAAGGCCTGGTCCACGCCGGTGCGCGTCAACAGGAACGACGCCACACCTGACATCAAGCCCATCCTGGCCCTGGATGCCGACGGCGCGGTGCTGGTCTCTTGGGAATCTCTGGAGGCCAATGACTACGAGCGCATTCAGGCCAAGTGGAACGGTTCGCAATTTGGCGAGGAGCAGCTGGTTCAGGACCGTGACTGGATCTCCCGCCACACCCGGCATGTCAACAGGGCTGCTATCAAACTGCCGGCCGTCGCCACCCAGTTTGGCATGGCGGCCCTTGTTTCCTCCGCTGCGGACGGCATCCAATCCGTACCGCTCTCTCTCCTGCAGTCAATCCAGCAATCTCCCATTCCTCCCGGGCAGCGACAGTAAAGTCCGATCTTTCCTTGCCCGTTGCCGAGTCTATACCGTCTGACTGGATGGGCCATGGCCCGGATTTCCTCATTTTTGCCATTGCTACTCGTTGCCCATATCCGGTAAAGGTGTATCAGGACGCAGGGCGCCACCGGCACCGAGGCGAAACGCGCCGGAAACCTTCAATCGACACGGACCAGGTTACCATGGAGCAATTCTTCAATCCCCAGAGCATCGCCATCATCGGCGCCAGCGACAAGCCGGATTCCATCGGCCACACCCTGATTGAAAACCTTGTCCAGGGCGGCTTTGACGGCGACATCCTGCCGATCAACCCCAATCTGGGAGAGATCCATGGCATCAAGACCTTCCCCACGATCATTGATGCCCCGCCCTTTGCCGACCTGGCCATCATCGCCGTGCCCATCGCCTCGACCCCGGACATCGTCCGTCAATGCGTCCGCGCCGGCACCAGGGGCGTGATCATCATTGCCTCGGGTGGCCGCGAACTGGGCGAGGCGGGCCGCCTGGTCGAGGAGCAGATCAAGGGCGCGGCCGAGGGTTCGGGCCTGCGCATCATCGGTCCCAACTGCCTCGGCCTCATCCGTCCCTCGAAAAACCTCAACGCCAGCTTTATTCCCGGCATGCCCTACAAGGGCATCATCGGCTTTATCTCCCAGAGCGGCGCCATCGGCACAGCCTGTCTCGACCAGGCATATCTGGACAACGTCGGGTTCAGCCATTTTGTCTCCATCGGCTCCATGCTTGACGTCGATTTCGGCGACATGATTGACGTGCTCGGCAACGACGGCACGGTCAAGGCCATCCTCATCTACATGGAGAACCTGACCAACACCCGCAAGTTCATGAGCGCGGCCCGCGCCGTCTCCCAGATCAAGCCTATCATTGTGCTCAAGGCGGGCAAAAGCGAGGCCGGCGCCCGGGCCGCCACCACTCATATCGGCGCCATGGTCGGCGAGGATGCGGTCTACGACGCTGCCTTCAAGCGGGCCGGCATCGTCCGCGTGCCCACCCTGGCGCGGCTGTTCGACTGCGCCGAGCTGATGGCCAAGCAGCCGAGACCCGCCGGATCGCGGCTGGCGATCATCACCAATGGCGGCGGCCCCGGCATCATGGCCGCCGACACCCTGGGCGAACACGGCCTCGAACCGGCGCCGCTGCCGGAGGAGGTAGTCAAGCAACTCGACGAGATCCTGCCGCCCTACTGGAGCCACAACAACCCCATCGACATCCTTGGCAACGCCACCCTGGAGCGGTTCACCAAGGCCATGGAGATCTGCCTGGCCAGCAAGGAGATCGACGGCGTCCTCATCATCATGGTCAGCGAGCCCCACATCAAACCCGAGGAGGTGGCCGAGGCCCTGGCCGGGCTGGTCAAGCGCAAGCGCTTCCCGGTCTTTGCCTGCTGGATGGGCGGCGGCCGCATGGCCCGAGCTGTGGACATCCTCAACAAGGCCAACATCGCCACCTACGAGACCCCGGAACGGGCAGTGCGGGCCTTTCTCTACATGGTCGAATATTCAAAGAACCTGGAGTTGCTGTCGCAAGTGCCGCCCAAGCTCTCCACGGACCTCTATTTCGACCGCGACTTCGTCTTCCGCGCCATCTACGACGCCTTCTACGGCGACATGGAGCATGAGGAAGAGCCCGACCTCTACACCGACCGTGGCCCCATCGTCAAAATGCTACCCGAGATCGAGAGTAAGCGGGTGCTGGCCGCCTACGGCATCCCGGTCACCGAGACAGTGCTGGCCACCTCCATCGACGAGGCCATGACCCTGGCGGCTGGCATGGAGATGCCGCTGGTGATGAAGCTGGTCTCGCCGGACATCCTCCACAAGACCGACGCGGGCGGGGTCCAGCTCGACCTGCGCAATGACGACGATCTGCGCCAGGCCTGGGAGCGGATCATGGAAGGGGCCAGGGCCTTCAATCCCGAGGCGCGGATCATGGGCGTATCCCTGCAGCCGTACATCGCCAAACCCGATTTCGAGCTGCTGCTCGGCTGCAAGACCGACGACAACTTCGGCCCGGTGATCCTCTTTGGCGCCGGCGGCGTCTATGCCGAGGTGCTGCAGGACCAGTCCCTTGGCCTGCCGCCGCTCAATCGCCTGCTGGCCCGGCGCATGATGGAGGAGACCCGCATCCTCCCGCTGCTCAAGGGATACCGCAACCATCCGCCGGCTGACCTGGAAAAGCTCGAGGAACTGCTCATCCGCCTGTCGCAGCTGGTGATCGACTTCCCTGAAATCGTGGAGATGGACATCAATCCGGTGATGGTCAAGGATGGCGAGGCCTGGGCCGTGGACGCCCGCATCAAGCTGGTGCGCGCCGAAAGCCAGAGCGTGGCCAGCCACCTGGTGATCAGTCCCTACCCGCAGCATCTCGAACGCCACGATCTCACCGACCTCGACATGCCGCTCTTCATCCGGCCGATCAAGCCGGAGGATGCAACCCTGTTTGCCGAACTGTTCAAGACGCTGACGCCGACCAGCATCTACTACCGCTTCTTCAGTGTGGTTAAGAGCCTGACCCCCGAGATCCTGGCCCGCTTCACCCAGGTCGACTACGACCGGGAGATCAGCTTTGTCGCCCTCGACGACCGGGCCGGCGAGGAACAGATGCTCGGCATCGCCAACATCATCGGTGAGCCGGACGGTAAAAAAGGGGAGTTCTCGGTCCTCATCGGCGACCCCTGGCACGGGGTGGGCATTGGCGCCAAGTTGCTGCTCCAGTGCCTGCGCATCGCCCAGGAACGGGGCATGGAGCTGGTCTGGGGCACGGTGCTGGCGGAAAATCACTACATGCTTGCCCTGGGCAAAAAACTGGGCTTCAAGATTGAACCGGGCGGCGATAGCACCGAATTCAAATTGACCATTGATCTGAAAACGGCAAAGCTGTAAGAGAAAAGCCTAACGAGGCAAAGCCTCCGGGCGTGCGTCCGGCAAGGAAGACCGTTTCGCCGCACGGCATCAGACCTGCCCCGCTGGCATGAACCAGTGGGCATACCGCAAACACTAGAGAGGAGCATCATGGCAAAACAGGTGACCATTGAACGGGAAGAGTGCTTGGGCTGCGAGGCCTGCGTGGAACTGTGTCCCGAAATCTTCGGGTTTGACATCGACGACGCCAAGGCCTATGTGATCATGGCCGAGGGCGGCGACGAGGATTGCATTGAAGAAGCGGTCGCCTCCTGCCCGGCGGCATGCATCTCCTACGAGTGACAACAACCGACTGAACCGGAGCAGGCGACGGGAACGGGCTCGGGCGGCTGTGCCGTTGCCCGTTGTGCATGCACGCCACAGCGGCGGCGACCCGGCCCCTGATCGGTCCGGTCCGGCCAGGCCCCAGAGGGAGCGAATATGGTAACATCGATCATCCTGATCAATGCGGAACGCAACAAGATAAACGAGGTGGCCGAACAACTCCAGGCGCTGGACGGCATATCAGAAGTCTATTCGGTCAGCGGCGCCTACGACCTGATCGCCATCGTCCGGGTCAAGACCAACGACGACCTGGCCACTCTGGTGACCCGCAAGATGCTGGCCCTGGACGGCATCGCCAAGACCGAGACCATGCTGGCCTTCAAGGCCTATTCCAAGCACGACCTCGAGGCCATGTTCGCGGTCGGCATGTAGCAGACCGGCCCGACGAGGCGGCCGCTTTCACCCTCACGCGGTCGCCTTCCCGCCTCCTGTCCGGGCCCGCACCCATTTTTCCAGGGAGATGACCGGAAAGATGGCAAACCCGGCCAGGACAGTCAGCAGCAGTTCTTCCCCACCCAATGGCGCGGTTCTGAACAACCGCTGCATCACCGGCAGGTAGACGAACACGGCCTGCAGGGCGAGAATAACGCCAATCCCCCAGAACACGGTCGGGTTGCTGAACAGCCCTATTTTACGCGGGCTGTCCTTGAGCGACCGGCAGTGGACCATGTAGAAGACCTGGAAGAAGATGACAAAGGTGACGGCCATGGTCTGCGCCCGGGCCAGGGCAGCGGCCTCCGACAGACCGGCCGCCAGCGCCCGGTTGTGGCCGAAGCTGAACAGGGCGATGGCGCCCGCGGTCATAAGCATCGACACCATCGCCACCCGGAAGACCATGAAACCGCTGAATAGCGGCGCATCAGGCCGTCGCGGCGGCCGGCGCATGATGTCCGGTTCCTTGACCTCGAAGGCCAGGGGCAGAGCCAGGGTCACCGCCGCCACCAGGTTGATC
>CAZFPV010000137.1:0-647 GCA_964521155.1 uncultured Desulfobulbus sp.
GGTGGTGCGGCGTCTTGCGGCGGTCGAGGAACTGGCCGTGGACACCGAGACCGACTCGCTCGACACCCTGGAGGCAAATCTGGTCGGGCTGTCGCTCTGCGCCGACGAGCAGTCCGCCTGGTACATCCCCTGCGGTCACAGGGACCAGCACGGTCGATTGGTGGCCGGGCAGATGGACCGGGCCGCCATTGTTCAGGCCCTGCGGCCGGTGCTCGAAGATCCGCGCACAACCAAGGTGGGACATAATCTCAAGTTCGATCTCGCGGTGCTGGCCGCGCCCAAAAACGGCGCAATCCATCTTGCCGGCCCCATCCACGACACCATGATCGGGGCCTGGCTGATCGACCCGGACCGACGAACCTACAAGCTGGATGACCTCTGTCAGGAGATTGACCTGCGGATGACCAGCTATGCCGAGGTCACCGGCAACGACAAGGCGGCCGACGCCTTTGTCCGCGTTAGCCTGGAGGCGGCTGGGGACTACAGCTGCGAGGATGTGTATGGGGCCCTGCGACTGCGGCGGGAGCAGCAGCCGCGGCTTGCGGCGATGGGGCTCGGGCAGGTGATGCGCGAGGTCGAGGGGCCGCTGGTTCCGGTGCTGGCCGCCATGGAAGAGGCCGGGATCCTGGTCGACATGAACCAGCTGG